>JAJYQZ010000077.1 GCA_021794335.1 bacterium | reverse complement strand
CAAATGCCGTAAGTTCCGTTTTCTATTCTTTCTAATGCCTCTTTTATTTTTGATATAAGCTTCCTTTCCCTATCCCTGATGCGAAGTTCAAAATTTCTATCGGATTCTAAAGTTGCCCTATCGGTCGGATCCGGAAAATTATCATCTTCTTTTGACATGGTACCTACGGTTTTAAGGGCTTCGTCAAGCAGCATCTCTAATTTTTTGCTAAGGATGTTTTTAAAATATAACAGTTTCTCTTCATTCAAAAGCAACAACTCCTTTTCTTTTGAGGATATTGAATAAATTGTTTAATTTTAAGTTAACTTAAATAATGGATTGAAGTGTTTATTATAACATACTTTTTTATAAAATTATTCAATAATAAGTAACTTTAATTTTGCAATAGAAATTTATTTTCTGGATTCCCGCTGAAGCGGGTTGGGACGATAATGGAATTTAAACTTTAACCCAACTGGTGTCCCAACCCGCTTCAGCGGGAATCCAGTATTTACATATAAAAGAAACATCTAAATATTTTCTATTGCAAAATTAAAGAGTAATATAATTTAATAAAATTTTACTATATCATAGTTATTAAATCTCTGGGCGGGAATAAATCCTGCATCTTTAATAAGCTTTACCATAATTTTTTCGTCAGCCATGACATTTTGAGTCCCTGCCGCTTTAACGACATTTTCTTCTATCATCGTCGAACCCATATCGTTTGCGCCAAAACTTAACGCAGCCTGGCCCATTTTTACTCCCTGCGTGACCCATGAGGACTGAATGTTGTCGAAATTATCGAGGACTATCCTGGAAATTGCCAGTACTTTAAGATAATAGTGTCCATATACGCCTTTGGGGTTTAATTTTGTATGCTTGCTTTGAAAACTCCACGGGATGAATGCCCTGAAGCCGCCTGTTTTATCCTGAAGGTCGCGCAGTTTAAAGAGATGCTCTATAATCTCTTCATCCGTTTCTATGGTTCCGAACATCATTGTGGCAGATGAATGCAAACCTGCGCTGTGAGCTTCTTCCATCACTTTAAGCCAAATGCCGACGCCTATTTTATTCGGGCTTATTTTCTTTCTCACTCTATCGACTAATATTTCGCCGCCGCCGCCGGGAATGGAACCCAGTCCGGCATCTTTTAAAAGAAGAATCGTTTCCTTGACGGTAATATTATTTGCATCCGCCAAGTAAAAAATTTCGGGCGGAGAAAAGGCATGTATGTGAATGTTAAATTTTTCCTTAATTGCGGATAAAAGATTTAAATAATAATCAAAACCGATATCCGGATTTAATCCTCCCTGCAGTAAAATTTGAGTCCCGCCTAAATCCACCGTTTCTCTAATTTTTTTAAAAATATCGTTATCGTTTAAAACATAAGCGTCCTTATCCTGCGGCTCTTTATAGAAAGCGCAAAATTTACACTTGGATGTACAGATATTGGTATAGTTGATATTCCTGTCGATAATAAAAGTAACTATGTTTCGCGGATGTTTATCTTTTCTTATTTCACCTGCCATCCTTCCAAGTTCGAGAATATTTTTCTTCCTGAAAAGATTGACAGCCTGTTCTTTGTTTATTCTTGAGCTTGGATAAGAAGCCGCCGTTAAAGTATTATTCATAAATAAAAATCCTGTTTTGTCCGTTTTTGTTAATTTAATCTGTTAATTTAACAGGGTATTAAGCCCTTTTAAACTTTCTTCGAAAGAATATGCTTCATCCGGCGTCTGTTTTATATAATTTTCTATATTTTCCATATGGTCGATCGCAAAATCTATTTTCTCGTTCGTACCCTTCGAGTAAGCGCCGATATTAATAAGGTCCTCATTTACCCTGTATTCCGACACTACTTTTAATACTTCTCTCGTCTTAAGCAAATGGCTTTCCGAAATCACATCTGGCATCACTCTGGATATGCTGTTAAGTATATCTATTGCGGGAAAAATGCCGTTTTCCGCAATTTTCCTTGAAAGCGCTATGTGTCCGTCCAATATCGACCTCGCCGTGTCGGAAATAGGTTCGTTCATATCGTCGCCTTCCACTAAAACCGTATAAATGCCTGTAATACTGCCAGTATCGGAATTAGCCGCCCGTTCGAGAAGCTTCGGCAAAACAGCAAAAACCGATGGGGTATAGCCCCTGACCGTCGGTGGTTCGCCGGCGGACAAGCCTACTTCCCGGGAAGCCATTGCAAACCTTGTTATCGAATCCATTAAAAATAAAACATCTAATCCTTCATCCCTAAAATATTCGGCAATTGCCGTAGCGGCAAACGCCCCTCGTAATCTTATCAAGGGAGATTTATCGGATGTCGCAACGATAACAACCGATTTTTTTAATCCCTCTTCTCCAAGGTTTTTTTCGACAAACTCCTTGACCTCTCTCCCTCTTTCGCCGATTAAAGCAACGACATTAATATCAGCGTTTGAATTTTTTGTAATCATTCCTAAAAGAGTGCTTTTGCCCACGCCTGAGCCTGCAAAAATTCCAATTCTCTGCCCTTTGCAAATTGTAAGGAAAGAATTTATCGCCCTCACCCCCACATCCATAACCTCCTGTATTCTTTTTCTTGAAAGCGGCGGCGGCGGGTCGTTGAATATTTTCGCAAAGCCCCCGCAGGTTATTTTACCCTTATCATCTAAAGGGTTGCCAAACGGATCCAAAATCCTGCCCTTAAGTTCCGGCCCTGCAGGAAATTTCTCTTCTTCGTCAAGCAGAATCACTTCGCTTTCTAAATTTATTCCGCTAATATCCCCGTACGGCATGAGTATCGCCTTATCGTTATTAAAACCTATAACCTCCGCCAGAACGCATTCTCTTTTAGCCCGATTTTTACTTTGAATTTTACAAATCTTCCCTATGGAAAGAGCGGGGTGTTTAGCTTCGAGAATAAGTCCCACGGCCTTTGTTAATTTGCCCTTAATAATAAACCTATCGACGCTTTTAAGAAGGCCGCTATATTCTTTTAAATTAATAATTTTACCCATACGCCATTATGATTTGGAGTTATTATATTCGTCGTAATAACTTAAAACGGTTTTAACATAATTTTTGGTTTCTTCGAACGGCGGTATCCCGTTATATTTGTTGACATTTTCAATCCCCGCGTTATAAGCGGCAAGGGCAAAATCGACATTTCCGTTATAAAGGTTTAATAGCTTTTTTAAGTATAATGTTCCGCCCAAAACATTATAAGCAGGGTTATACGGGTCAACTCCAAGGTCGTTTGCCGTCCCCGGCATAAGCTGCATAAGTCCTATCGCGCCTTTATTCGAAACAGCATAAGGATTAAAATCCGATTCCGTTTTTATAACGGCTTTTATCAGATTGCAAGGGACATCGTAAATTTCTGAGGCTTTTTTTGCCAGTTCGTTTACGGTAACATATCCATTCCCGTAATTTTGGTAATTATTGCCATTATAGGCGGCATTACCTGTTTTATTTTGAAAGGGGGGCGGGTTAAAGCCGCCGGAAGGTTTGGATAAAAGTTTATATGCCTGAAATATATCGTTTGTGTTGGAAAGTTTATCTAAAGAGGGGGTCATGCCTTTTGCCCCGATATTATTTATTAAAGACGGATGTTCCTTGAAATAATCCACTATCATTTTTGCTATGCCTATTCCATTTCCATAGGTTTCGTTATTTGCAATGGCTTCGTAAAAAAGCGAGTTGAATATTTTATACCCTTCCCCGCGGCTTATAAAAGAACCTTTATCAACCTCTTTAGCCATGGAATTAAAAATCATATCCAAAAATAGCGCTTCGAATTTTGTGGCTACAAGTTTTATTTTATTTAAATCCTGCGGCGTTATCTTATCTTTTTGCTGCGCCGCCTTATCGGGGGCGGCATTATTGGAATTAACGGCATCCGTAACGGCTTTAAAATTATTCATAAACTTTTTTCGTTTAATATTAATCTAATTTAATACAGTGAAATTATATCATAATCAAATTATTAGTTCCATATTTAATGAATAACCCAAATTTGCCGATAGAAAATTCTAACACTGGATTCCTGCCTTCGCAGGAATGACAATATGAGGTTTTAACGTTTCACCCAACGGGTGTCATTCCTGCGAAGGCAGGAATCCAGTGTTTTTAAGCTTTTGAGGTCAATTTATTAATTTCTATCTGCAAATTTGGGGAATAAAATAAATGATTTTAAAGAATAATTAGTATATAATTGCGTTAATTATATACAATTCATCGCATAAAAAATATAAAAAGGGATAATAATTATTTAAATCTTGTGTTATAATAACAAAATATTTCAAAAAAAACATAAATAAGTATAAAGTATGGATTTAGCATCTATCATAGGCTTTATTCTTGGGGTTGGCGGCATAATATTCGGGAATTTCCTGCAGGGTTCCAATTTAATGCAGCTGA
>JAJYQZ010000121.1 GCA_021794335.1 bacterium | reverse complement strand
AATGATACGGACTATAGTATAAGGGTTAATCTCGATACTTGGTATATTATAAATTGGTCGTTATGGTTAGATGTGATTATACTGTTTAAGACGATAAAAGTTGTTTTAAATAATGAAGGGGCATATTGATATTTACTGGATACTGTCAACTTCGGGGAATTTTTTAATAAAAATGATTTATTTTTATTAAAAAATAATTGACATTATTATAGTCTGCAAAAAAGTTGACAGTACCTAATTATATACAATCAAAACTAAAAAAGCCGGAATAACCGCATAAATGTTATATAGTGAATTAAAATTGTCGAACATAAACATAGCTGGAAGCGACGCAAATATTGTGAGGACGTAGGCATAAAAATAAAATTGATCTTCGGGAATTATGCTGAATACTTTTAAAAGCAGTTTCCAGATATATATAAATAGAGCTAAAAAGAACGCTAAAGAAATAACCCCGTTGTATAAAATAACCTGCAAGTAGGTATTATCGAATAATAATTGATATGGTTTCATATGGAGGAGCTTGGGAATATCGGGTCTCCAAGGTACCTTTCCAAAGCCGTATTCTATAATTCCGTGTCCAAAAAACAAATTTAATATATTTCCGTTTATTATAAATTTATTTGCAATAAAGCGCCACTCATGTAACCGTTCAAATAAACTTGACGAGTTATTTAGGGCTTTGGTTCCGTGTATATGCAGAAAAACTATAAGCGATATTGCTAAAATAGCGATAATCAGATTTATTCCCGGCAGTGCATATATTATAAATTTATAAGCTTTATTTTTATAGCAGTATTTTTTATAAAAATATAATAATAGCAGAGAAAGGACTGCTAAAATTAAACCTAAATAATCCGTTCTTAAATATGTCCAGTATATAACGGTTATTATTATTAATAATACAGCCGATAGAAGTATTTTGGCCGAAATTTTTAGCTTGTTAAATAATAAAATCGACAATAATATTATTGCAATGCTGATATAATAAGTGTTATTAGTATAAACGATAACCGTGTGTCCAAACCTATGAATAATATTAAAATTAATATTCTGAAAAATATTTTTAGCATAAAAATGCCCTGCAATATTTAGTGTTAAAATAAGCGGCGATAAACTGAATAAAACGATAAGCCACAAATTAAATAATTTTTTGGACAGAACCTCATCGTAATAGTTGTTTGTATTATAATTACGGTTTATCTTTAAAGACGAAACTAACAATATTAGAATAGGAAGATTATAAAATCTATAAAATAAATAAACCGAATATTTTAAAGGATATGCTAAATAAAACTTATCGAATAGAATCGATAAAAAGCCGTAGCAGATATATGTTGTATATAAAACTATTAATTTTTTATCGTAATTTATTTTAAGGGACAAGCCAAAAAAAGCAAGGCATAGTATTATCAAAATTACTAATGATTTAAAATAGAAGATGCTTAAATGAAGCGGCTTATGATAAACCAGTAGTAAAAAATCTACAAAAAAGGTATTATATATTATTAAAAACAGCAGTCCTATTACTAATGCGTAAAACGATAAAGACAGTATTTTAAAGGATTTTTTATTGGTTAAATTGTTAATCTGCATCATTAGCAAAAGATTTTATCACAGAAAAATTGAATCTGCAAATAAATCTGATATGATTATTTAATTTAATAAATGGAGACTAATCTTCTTACATATAAGCAGAGATTTATAAAAAATTTAAGCCTGCTGTATCTTGCCACTTTCATTTCCAAGGTTTTTGCGCTAATTATAAATATCATTCTTGTCAGGAGGCTTGGAGTTTCGATATATGGGGCTTTTGGTTTTGCGCTTACATTTGTTACTTATTTTACATTGATTGCCGATTCCGGCCTTTCTTCATACGGAGAGACTACAATCGCAAAGAATAAGAGCGATGCTAAAAAAACAGCAGGCGGTATTTTTTCGTTTAATTTGTTTTTATCCTTAGTTTCCGTCGTTATATTGCTTTTCCTATCGATGAAAGTTTTCAGTTTTGGAAGCGTTCAGTCTAATATGCTTTTATTGATTTCCTTTCTGCCTCTAATTGATATTTTTAGCTTCAATTATGTTATAAAAGCGCTTGAAAAAAATCAAATAATGGCTTTATCGGTTTTTTTAGGGCGGCTTATTTATTTTATGGGGATAATTGTTTTCGTTACTAAAAAAAGCGATTATTTCTATGCGGTATTATTTTTTGTTATCGGGGCATTTTTAACGTCTATTATTCAATTTGGATTTGTTATTAAACTGATTGGAAAAATAAAATTAAATTTCAGTCTTAAAAATTTTAAATATCTTGCAATAAACGGAATGCCTTTTGGAATCGTGTCGGCGCTTCTTACTTTGTACGGCAGTTTGCCCATCTTATTTTTAAAAATTTTTAGCACCGATAAAAACATAGGTTATTATTATATGGCAGGAAGGCTTATTTTCTTTGTTTCATCGTTTACAGGCCTGGCTATGGGGGCTTTTATTCCTATTATGTCGGAGGCAATTAAAAATAACGATTTTAATAAGCAGTCGTCGATTATAAGCGAGCTTTTGAGATTTAATTATACATTTCTTATTCCGGTTTGCATCGGCGGGGTAGTGCTAAGCCGTCAAATAGTTTCTGTTCTTTTTGGCGCAAAATATTTGATTAGCGCAAATATTTTAGATATTATGATATGGTCTATTTTATTTATGGGGATATCTTCGGTATTTGGAGGATATTTGACTTCGTTGCAAGACAAAAGAAGTTTGATATTATCAAGTTTGTTTACTTTTGCTGCAGGTATCTTTTTAGTACCGGCTTTAATTAAATTTTATGGAGTGTATGGCGGGGCGGTATCGGTTTTGCTGATCGAATTGATTGTTTGTGCGGCTTCAATTATGTTCACGATAAGAAAGGGTCGTGGCCAAAATGCAGATAGCAGGATAATCATTAGGGTAGATGGATTAAATTTTATCAGGGTATTATCAGCATCTATTATAATGGCATTTATTGTCTGGTATTTAAATATAATTTTGCGTTTTAATCCTCTATTAGATGTAGTATTATGTGTAATATTCGGTATATTATTATATTTTGTTTTATCTATCATGCTTGGTACGCTTAGCAGAAAAGATTTAATGGAAATAAAGGAAATGTTAAAGAGATAAATTATTATGGGTTCTTTTATTAAGGAGTTTCTGGGACGACTGATAGATTATTTAATAATTTTATTTTTGCCAAAAAATAAAAGGGATACAGGTTATTTATTACTTATAAGACTTGATTCCATAGGCGATTATGTGCTGTTTCGAAATTTTATCGCAGTTCTTAAAAACAGTGAAAAGTTTAAGAATTATAAAATTATTTTTGCAGGCAATATTATATGGAAAGACATCGCTGAAGAATTAGACTATGAATATATAGAAAAATTCGTATGGATTGATTTAAAGAAATTTACTAATCCTTTATATCGTCATAAAAAATTAAAGGAATTATCGTCTTTTGGTTACGAATACGTTATAAGTCCGGTAAACAGCAGAAGGTTTTTTTATGGAGATGCAATAGTAAGAGCTGTGAACGGTAAGAAAAAAATAGGTTCGGAAGGAGATTTGTCTATAATTACAAAGCGGCAAAAAAAATTAGGAGATAAATATTTCACCAAACTTGTACCGTCAGGAAACGAAATTATTTTTGAATTTTATAGAAATAAAAAGTTTTTAGAAGAGCTATTGGGGGCAAAATTAAATATAAAAAAACCGGAAATTAACATTAAACAGGAAGATAGCGTTGTTTTAAGCGATCTCGGTTTAAAGAATGGATTTGTAGTTTTATTTATCGGGGCAAGCGAAAATTATAAAATATGGGATGTGGAAAATTTTGCAAAAGCGGCAGAATATATAAAAAATAAGTATAATTTAGAAATAGTTTTATGCGGCGGTAAAAATGATATTAAATATGCTATAAAATTCCAAAGCTTTTTTAATGGAAAATACTCGAATTTAGTAGGTAAAACATCGCTTATGGATTTTGCAGGCATTCTTTCAAAATCCAGATTGCTGATTGCAAACGATACGTTTGCTCAACATTTGGCCGTAGCGCTTGGGCTGAATAATATAATAGTTTTGTATAACGGTAACGATTTTGGAAGATTTGTTCCTTATCCGGCGGAAATAGTTAAAGGTTTAAATTATGTCGTTGTATTTCATCCTGAGATTGCAAGAGATATGGAAGGTTATAAAAAATTGGCCAAAACTTACGGTTTCGAAAGCAGATTAAATATAAATGATATAAAAGTAGAAGAAGTCATCGAAAAAATAGATGAAATTCTTAATTCAAAAATTAAATGTGAATAATAATAAAAATATTTGAAATGGGCGACAAAATTTATATAGTTCTTGTGAACTACAACGGGTTTACAGACACAATAGAATGTATTGAATCTATATTAAAATGCGATTATAAAAATTATCAGATAATTGTTGTTGATAATAATTCTACCGATAATTCAATGAATTATTTAATTGCTTGGGCGGAGGGAAAACCTATCGGTAAACTCGTAAAACGCGATAGCGGACTAAACCGTTTGACCTTTCCCCCAGCGCCCAAACCTGTTAAATATGTTTCTTATGTAAAAGATGAAGCAGAAAAAGGTGGAAATAAAACGTTAGAAAATGGAACTGGAAATCGTATAATTTTTATCCAATCAGCCTATAATGGCGGTTTTTCATATGGGAACAACATAGCATTACGATATGCTCTAATGAATGATGATTTTAATTATATATGGTTGCTTAATAATGATACCGTAATTGAGAACGACTCGCTTTCCCAAATGGTTAATTTAATAAAAAAAGATAATAAAATTGGAATGGTAGGAACAAAGATTTTATATTATTACGACTCTGCTTCAATTCAAGCTCTCTGCGGAAATAGTGAAGTTACATCTTGGAAAAATGCTGGATTGTTGGACGTAATACATTCAAATTATAAAAATATAGCTGGAATAAATGGGATAAATGGAAAATTTGAGATGAGAGGAGCTCTGATTGGCGCTTCTATGTTAATTAAAAAAGAAACAATCCTTGATGTCGGTTTTTTTGATGAAAATTATTTTATGCAAGTTGAAGAAACAGATTTTTGTTTTAGGGTTATACAGAAATCTTGGAAAATTTTTTGTTGCAGCAATAGTAAAATTTATCATAAGGAAGGAGGCAGTTCAAAACCGAGTGAAATTAAAAAATTTTTATGGAGGATAAGAAAACGTCCAAGCCTTTTTAGATTTGTTATATCCCCTTGTATTGACACTAGAAACAGGATATATTTTGTGAGAAAATTTTATGGAAAAATCTATATAGTTTTTTATTTACTATTCAATGTTCCTATGATAATTAGACAAATTTTACGTGTTTTATTATATGATGAAAATAAAGTACAAAGAATAAAAATATTTATAAGATGCATTGTTGACGGTATTTTCAATAAAATGGGAAAGCCTAAGTGGGTTGAGGAATTATTTAAATTGTAATAAATAAATATATTATAATAAAACATCATGGAAAATAGAATATCTGTTTTGGTTAATACTTTTAATGAAGAAAAAAATATTCAAAACTGCCTTGAATCCGTTAAATGGGTTGATGAGATAATTTTGGTGGATATGTACAGCGATGACAAAACTGTAGATATTGCCAAGAGGTATACGGATAAAATTTATTTTTTTGAAAAATGCGGTTATGCTGATCCGGCAAGAAATTTTGCTTTAGAGAAGGCAAGCGGCGAATGGATCCTTGTAATTGACGCCGATGAGCTTGTTCCATTGGCTTTAAAAAATAGACTTTTAGAAATTGCAAAAAATGATTCGGCAGATGTTGTACTGATTCCGAGAAGTAATTATATATTCTCACATTTATTCAAATTTGGGGGTTCCGGTCCATTACAGGATACCCAATTGAGATTTTTTAAAAAAGGATATTTAGCTTTCTCACCCGCTATTCATCAAATATATAATCTAAATCAGAATGCCCGTGTCTTGAAAATCAATAAGGCAAACGAGGGTTTTATACATTTTGCTTATGCATCGGTTGAACATTGGGTGAATAAAATGGATAGATATTCTACTATAGAGGCAAATAATGTTTTTAATGGCATAAAAAAAACCGATATGACTCTAAAAGGGCTATTTATAAAATCTTTTAAGAGTTTTGTCAAAAAATTTTTTATTCAAAAAGGTTATAGGGACGGGGAGTTTGGTTTTTTATGGGTATTACTCGAATTAGCTTATTTTAATGTCACATATCTTAAATTTAAACTTATGAAAAAATTTAATACTATAAACCCTGAAGAAAAAATCAGAGATGAATATCGGCAAATCAGTAAAAAAATATTGGATGAGTATGATAAATAATAGATGGAATATGTATATTATTTGATATGATGTAAATTTAAGTCTATTTTGTTTTTGATATTAATTAAGATATATATAAAAATATAAAATGAGTTTAATTAAAAAAATATTTAAAAGAAATGTTTTATTTGGATTATCGGTTTTTGTGATATATTTGTTTTTATCAACTTTTTATATGAGTTTTTACAAACATGATGTATTTTCGTCAATGTTCAGCCCGGGCGGAGATCAGGATTATTTTTTGTTTTTTTTAAAATGGTGGCCGTGGGCGATATATCATCATATTAATCCTTTTATGACTGATTATCTGACTTATCCGAGATTTTATAACAATTCGTGGCTTACCTCTGTTCCGGTTTTGTCTTTAATCGCCGCGCCGCTTACATATCATTTCGGAGTAATCTTTTCATGGAATATTTTAATATTGTTGGCTCCGGCAACGGCCGCTTTCTCGGCATATATACTTTTTCGCTATTTAAAATTAGGTTATCTTGCTTCGTTCATAGGGGGTTATATTTTCGGTTTCTCAACATATGAAATGGCGGAATTTATAGCAGGACATATCCATATGGTCTATATTTTTCCGGTTCCGTTAATTATTCTTTTATTGTTGAAACGTTTCTCGAAGCAGATAAGCAGAACAGGTTTTATAATACCAACCGCTATTCTTATGGCTTTTTTGTTTGGAATAACGACGGAAATTATTACTACGTTCGTTGTTTTCTTATTCTTATCTATCATTGTTTTTATTATATACAATGTGCGCGATAAAGACATTTTGAGACGAATTTATTCTTTGTCGTTAGATTTTATACTTTCAGGAATAACGGCTCTTGCCGTATCTTCTCCCTTTGTTTATTATTTGGTTGCCGGATTCAAAAATGCCGTTAATAAGCCTATACTATTTTCGGCAAAATATAATGCGGCGGATTTGCTTAATTTTATAATTCCTGCGAACTTTACAAAAATAGGCGGGAATTTTTACAGCGGAATCTTTCATTTCATAAAAGGAGATGATTATATTGGCATAGGATTACTGCTTATTACTATTTTTTCTATGCGCAATTTAGTAAGTAAAAAAGAAGATGTAAAAGGAACTTGGGTAAAACCTCTCATTTTTATCACATTGATGATAGCAGTTTTTTCTCTCGGTCCTTATTTGCATATAGATGGAATTATTACGATGATACCTATGCCGGGGCATTTGTTTATTTTTCCGCCTCTTAATAATGCAGCGCCTAACAGGTTCATCATGTACGTTTTTTTGTTGATCGGTTTCTGGGTGGCAGTTTGGATAGACAAAAGTGATATTGTCAACGGCAATCTAAAAGTGCACCACATCGGCGGAGTAAAAATACACCAGTAAGTTAATTTAAAATAGCTAAATTATCATAGGTTATATTTTCCTCCTTTATTTATGCCTTATGCCGGGTACCCGGCATAAGGAAATTAAGTTTTAAACGGCCTCCTCTTTATCGTAAAATATTCCCGCCTTCTTTTTCTGCTTGAGCCTGAAGCTTTCGCCGGTTATATTAATAATATGGGAGTGGTGAATGAGCCTGTCCAGTACGGCGGCGGTCAATGCTTCGTCGTTGTTAAGAATTTCCTTCCATTTTAAAAAAGAGAGATTGGAAGTAATAATAACGGAGCCGGTCTCATATTTTTTATTGATAAGCTGGAAAAAGAGATTAGCCTGAGATTCGTTAAGTTTGACGTATCCAATTTCGTCTATTATAAGAAGGCTTACCGTACTTATAGATTTCTTAAGATATTCTTTAAGCCTGTTCTGCTCTTTGGCTATCTCTAACTGCAGGAGCATATCCGATAATGAAACAAATCTCGTCTTTATCCTTTTCTGCGCGGCAAGATAACCCAATGACAGCGCGATATGGGTCTTGCCTACTCCTGAGGGTCCGACCAAGATAACGTTCTCCGCCCTTTCTATGAACTTAAGCGAGGACAGCTCCGATATCTGGGTTTTATTTACGTTAGAGGACGCAAAGTCGAACATCTCCAGAGTTTTTATTACCGGAAAGCCTGCGAACCTCAATATGGTTTTTTTAGACCTTTCCGTTCTTTCCGCAAATTCCGATTCCAGTATATTCAATAAGAATTCGGAATACGACAGGGATTTTTTAGCGCAGTCGTCCGCTATGGCGGGATAGTTCTTCATAACGCCGGCGAGCCTTAAGGCTTTGCAGTAATTATTAATATATTCCGTCATAGGGCGCCTCCCAAAAGGACTTCGTAGCTTTCTATCCTTGCGGTATCTATTTTTAATTCCGGCGGAGCTATATAATTGCGGCTGAATTTATATTCCGTTACCGGCAGTAAATATGCTTTTTCTTCGTTAAATAAATCTACCGGTTTTTTATTGGTTGTTCCGTGGATTCTCGCATTTATATTTTCGAGCCATGAAGAGCCGTAACTGTTTAAAAGCTCGGAGGTTATTTCCACCGAGGAGTTTTTTAGTTTAGACTTTAAGGGATAATAGAAGTTTTCCTTGACGAACCTTGCGAACCTCTCCACCTTACCCTTAGTCTTAGCGCGGTACGGCATGCACAGGCGGGGCATGAAGCCCAAGGATTTGGAGAAATCCAAAAAGGTATCGTTAAATTTATGCAGCCCTTCCCCGTATGCGTTTCTTTTAATCATCACGGATTTAAGATTATCGTAAAGGACTGTTTTAGTAACCCCGCCGTAATAAGAAAAGGCTTTCGTATGGCAGTCTAAAAACGTTTCTAATCTTAAGTTATCGGTGAAATATATAAAGGAATATCTGGAATAGCCTAAAACGGATAAGAAACAGTGAATCGGATCCCTTCCGTTTCTTACGGTAGTCCAGTCTATCTGCATCTGAACGCCGGGGGCGGTTTCGAACCTTATAAGCGGTTCTTCCTTTATAAAATTGTTTTTTCCGTAGGTTAAAGCGATATAATCCCTTAAAATCCTAACTTTGCCTTTATATCCCATATTTTGTATCTCAGGGAGTATAACGGCCGAAGATATTCTTCTCGGAAGCATACCCGCAACCCTTTTATCTATATACGGTTTAAAATCATCCAATAAGGACGGATATGTCCTTTTTTTCATTTGAAGATTATCTTCCTTCAATCTTTTGATAACGGTCCTTTTGTTGAGACCCGTCGTTTTGGATATCTCGTTTATGGAGTTACCCTGTTTGAATAATAAATGCACCATATTGAATTCCTCTTTCGTTATCATGCCCGCCCCTTTAAACTGAATTTAATTTGATTAAATAATTTAATCAAATTAAATTATAAAAAAGTTCGGGCGGCAATGTTAAATTAAAATTAAAATCTTAAAATACTAAATTAGCATTGATAAGTGGTGTACTTAACTCCGCCGATGTGGTGTATTTTAACACTGCCGATGACAGATATAGCACGACTGCCAAAATATAAATTGTACGGGCGCTATAGTTTATTAATTCTTAGCCTGCTGCTTATAGTCCCAAATTATACTACATATGCATGGGGAAAGCCTAATTTTAACAGAAGAGCAATAAAAAAATTTGTTCCTGAAGGAAGCAATATACTTCCTATACCTTTTTCCCCTTACGGGCAAGGAGCGCTTTGGGTAGTCGGGTCTAATCTTAAAATTCATATGACGGGACCAAACTGGGGGTTTCAGGTCTATAAACATGACGATCATGTATATAACATGCTTAACGATAATAAAATTTCCGGTAACTTTAAGCGGCTTATAAACGGTTATTGTGTTAAACATGATATTAAATATGTAGTTATTTCGGAAAAAACGCATAAAAAAAACATGTGGGAATCAGCTTTTGATGAGATTGACTGGAAACGCAAAACCGGCGATGGTATTACAGTATATAGAGTGCCTTAAGTACCTAAGAATAGGTATAAATGTCAAAATTATTTTCTAAAAACGTTATATTTTATTATGCAGTAAAGAGCTCTGAATCCGTCTTTTAAGCCTATTTTTTTGCCTTCTCCATATGTTCTGCCGTAATATGATATGCCAACTTCGTAAATTCGCACCTCTTTTATTTTTGCAATTTTGGCGGTTATTTCCGGCTCGAAGCCAAAGCGGTCTTCTTCGATAGTTATGTTTTTTATTATTTCGCTTTTAAAAATTTTATAGCATGTTTCCATATCCGATAAATTTAAGTTAGTTAATATGTTTGAAAGCAGGGTTAAAACGCCATTGCCTACTCTGTGCCAGAAATATAATATTCTGCGGCTTTCCGTTGTTACAAACCTTGAGCCGAAAACCACGTCTGCTTTTCCTTGAATGATTGGTTCAACTAACCTTGGATATTCTTTAGGGTCATATTCGAGATCGGCATCCTGAATGATTATAACGTCGCCCTCCGCGGATTTTATACCTGTCCTGATTGCCGCACCTTTGCCTGAATTTACGTTGTGATAAATTACTTTATCCACATGGTTTTCAAGTCCGCTTTTAAGGAGTTCTTTTGTTCCGTCCGTAGAACAGTCGTCTATTATGATAATTTCTTTGTTTTTGTAAGGAGAATTTTTAACGGCGACGATGATTTCTTCAATTGTCTTAACTTCGTTATAACAAGGGATAATAACCGATAGCTTCATTGTTTTTTAAAGTTTTTTAAAAGAAATTTTATTCATTTTTTTCGCTTATTATAAAAAATTTAAAAATTTATTACAATCTAAATACAATTATATATTAATACGATTTGAGCATGATAAATCATAGTTGGAATATTTTGTCTATCTTACGCAAAACCGATTCGACGGTTATTTCCGAAATATTAAACCTATCGTCATAACCGTGTCCGAATGTTGCCGTAATATCGATATATTCTTTGAGGTATTTTTCTATATAAGGGTGAAAAACGGCGGTATAATTGTCGCCGATTCCTTTGGGATACGGCACGAAATGACCGTATGAGGCTTCTCCTGTGGAAATTACGATTACGGCGGGTTTTATTAGGGCAGGTTTTGAAACTGCGACAGGAGCGTTTAAATTTGTCGAATCTATATGGACATCGGATGCTTCGTTTGCATTAGCGTTTGCCAGCGCCATCGCGATATGCGGCGCCATAGTTTCGTTGGAGATAACTAATGAAGCATTTTTGATTACGTAAAGCAATTCAACAAGCGAAATTTTGCCTACCGTATCGATAAATGATGTCTGGAAGTGCTTTTTAAATTCCGATACATCGCTAAGTTCATTTTTTCCGCCGCATAAGACGATTCCATGACCGTATTTAGTCTTTAAATAACGGGCTACTTCTGCAAAGTTTTTAGCAGGCCATTTTCTGTGTTTGACGCTTGCGCCTATGAAAAAAGCGGCATATGGGGAGGAAATCCCCACCCTCGATTTTAAATCCGGGTTTTCGGAAAGTTCGGGAGAGGAAGAGGGCGGATTTATTGACGGCAAATTTATAAATGGCCTGTCGATGTTTATTTTTTCAGGTAATATTCTTTCAAAGAAATTTTTATTTTTATAAAACTCAAACAATATGTTTTCGATATCGGGAATTAATTCGGTATAAATTTTTTCGAGAATTTTCTTTTTATACGGTTTTATGAAGCGGGGAACCCTGATGCTGCCGATTTTTTTATCAGCGGTTATAAGGCAGGCTAAATCGTTGTCGGCGTTAAAAAATTCCCTACTGAAAGGATGAATAAGGATTTCGTATTTAACCGAGGTAATTTCTTTAAATTTTTTATATCTGTAAAAAAAATCGGCGGTAAATTTTTTCTTATCCAGCCAGATAAAATTGTTTATATAATCTTTATCCAAAAATTCTGCAAGGTCTTTCCATACGGCGTTGCCGAGAAGGGTTATTTTATAGCCGGCGAATTTCGGGCTTTTTTTAAATACCTCTATAAAGTTCCTGAATAAAACGTAATCGCCTATGCCGTCATGGCGGAATATTATAATGCGCTTATCAGGCGAAGGCTTGGTATCCAAGCGTATAGTGGCATTGTTTATAAAATTACGTAAAAAAATAAGTATATCTACCGGCAAATATATAAACAGCTTGTTATAGAGCTTATATAATCGTCTTTTTATCATCCTTATTCTTCGCTTTATGTTGAAATTAAGTATCGGCGTCATTTTTTAATTTTGATATTATTCTGTTAGCTATCACTGTTGGTTCTATCGAACTCATACATTCAGGCACGACAAGTCCTTTTGGGCAGGAGTTCATCCAACTGTCCGTGTTCCACCAGCAGTTGCCGCAGAGGCGGGGGGTTATATTCAAGTTCTCGGGGTAGGAGCAGTAGGCGGCGTTAGTCGGGCCGAACAGGACGACGCACTTGGTTCCGAGGGAAGTCGCTATATGCACGAGTCCGGAGTCGGTGTCGATGTGCAGAGATGATTCGGAAAGGATAGAGGCGGCTTCTTTCAGAGTCGTCCTCCCTCTTAAGTTTAAGTCAATACTTTCTATATCCGAGCCGTTGCCGAGACCGCCGAGCTGGACGGTCGTATAGCCGGGGATTTCACTTTTTAATAATTTCATGAGTTCCGACCACATTTCCGGCAGATAAGATTTAGTAGAAATTTCATCCGATATTTTGGTGTTTTCGTCCCAGCCGTCGTGGATAGTGATAAATTTGATGCTTTTAAGGTTAAATTTTGTCGTAGCGGTTGAATCTATTGCGATATTAAGGCCTATCCCGGATTTGTTCCATTTGCCTATGTCATTGTCGTTATTTCCGCCTGAAGAGCTACTTGAAAAGCTATAAGCTATTCCAGCCGTATAGTTTAGATACGATGCCCTCGAAAGCCCCATAGCCGTGACGTCGTCGGATAAGATACCTTCGCTGAAAGGACGGGTTTTAATATATTTTTTGAGAGAGGCTTGATTAGTTTTAATATTTTCGATAATTTTTAAAAGAGCGGGAAATTTATCAGACAGCTTTTTGCGGCTCGCTTCGTTAATTTCTTCTTCTATAAAAAATGTATTTAATCTAAGGTCGATATCATAAAATTTATGCAGGCAACTATAATCGAATAAATCTAAAACCCTTCTTACGACGGACAGCGGAGATGCTATGAATTCGATTGAACCTGGCGATCTGTAGAAAATGTCGAAGACGATTTTGTTTCCGCTGCTTTCGACCCTCATGCCATCCGCTTTTTTGAACGTTTCGTCTTTGCCATTACCGGTATTGCCGTTAATTCCGGTTTTTGTTTTATTTGATTCATTTACGAAATTTGCCATATCCCTGAGAAATCTGATTGCTACTACGGCGTCTCCTATGCCCGAGTTGCCGATATTAACGGCGATATAGCAGGTGTTGCCATTGTCGCCGCCGGCATCGTCCTTGCCGGTATTTCCGAAATATTTTTCCCTAACAGCCTTGCTTCCTAAATTTATTTTTATTTTCGCTAATGGAAGGACAAAAAGGTAAGACAAAGTATATTTAATAAATTTATTAAACGGCATGCCGTATCTTAAAAGGTAGCCGATTTTTTTTAATTTTCTTTTTATTGGCGAGGCGGCAAGGGTGTCAATTTCTGATTTTCTTATGGATTTTATTTCGTTCAGTTCCAAAACCAAAACCTTTTATATCCCTTTATATATTGCGTAAATTGCGCAATTTTTTTTTTATTTTTTTTATTCCCGTAATTATCTCATTCACCGCCCTGTATATAACGAGTTTCAAAAATTTAGTAAATCTGGAACCGTTTTTATTATAATTTTGGAACTCCGAAAAATCCCAATTTTGTTGATTTGCAAGGTCTCTTATGGGTTGCGGGTGGAATAAAAGGCTGTTTTTGTCACCCCTTTCTATAAATTCAAGGAAATCGTGGTCGGCAAACGAACGGAGGCCGGAAGCCTTCGTAATATACTTATCGACTTTTGGGTTAAAGCTAAATGCCCATGTTTTTAACCTTGCTAATATTTTTTCGTACTGAATATTGCGCATATTGAGTTCCTTATTATAGTTGTATTCGGGCTTTAAAGCCTTGCCATAGTGGTATATCTTCGCTTCGCCGCCTATTCTCACGGCGTTGTTGTTTTCTATCGAAACGGGCGTGCCGTTTTTTGTGATGAAACCGGTAGCATCTCCGAAAGACAAAACGGTTTTGTCGTTCCTTATTATTCTTGTTTCATGATCGTAGTAAAAGATGTCTTTTACATATTCTTTTTTAGGATAAGAAAAAAAACCGCCTAAAAAATGGCAATAATCAAAAACGAATCCTTTGATTTTTGTATTGTTAAAATTATCTTCGAGCGTTTTTAATATATTGTCATAATCCTTTTCGTGTACGAGTTCATCGCCTTGAAGATAAAATGCGTAATCTCCGGTAACGTGCCGAAGGCTTTCGTTTGTTTTTTCGGATAATATGTTTCCTCCGGATATCCGGTTTTCATTCCAATCCGATTCATATATTTTTATTTTATCGTTTTTTATGCTTTCTATAAGATCTTTTGTATTGTCTATAGAGTTGCATATCAAAACGATATATTCTTCTACAATCGGGAGTAACGAGCTGATTGATTCAATAAACGGATAATGCAGTTTAGAGCCGTTTCTTATAAATGTAAAACCTGACAGCTTCATAAAGCAGTATTATATCATAAAATGGTTTTAGTTAGAAATTAACGGGAGTTTTGTATCGTTTTGCAATTGCAAGGTTGTATTCTTTCATAGTGTCGTTATATATCCTTTCGCCGTTGAAAAAAATTACCGCTCTTTCGCAGCCTTTAGCGGCTTCGCGCGCCATCAGCGCGGGGTCGTTTGCATATCGCTTCAGGGCTTCTTTGAGGGCGTGCGGGTTGTCAGGTTCTACAAGTATATTGGTATCGCCGTATAATTCGGGCATCCCGCCGCTGTTCGCGGATATGCAGGGCTTTTTCATAAGCATATACTCGACATTATTCAGGCCGAAAACTTCTTTGGAAGTATAAGAAGCGGCAACATCTAACATAGACTTTAAAATGCGCAATAAGAGGCCAAGAGGAAGTATGTGTGTAAGCTTTAAAAATAAATCGTTTATTTTTTTGTTATTCAAGGTTGTTTCCTAAAGGGTTATTTTTTGAAAACATTATATTTTATTATGCAGTAAACTACTCCCCAAAGTCAAGACTAAAATTTCAATGCTTTAAGGTGTATTATCATTATTTAATTTACTATTTTGATTATTAATATATTTTATTTTGCTTGTTAAGTTAACCAAAATGCACCGCAGGCGGCGTTTTGTATCCCAAAGACTGGTGAGGCCTTTCATTATTGTAAAATTTAAAATAATCCGATAGCTTATTATACGCTTCTTTCGGGGAATCGTAGTTATTGAGATACGCCTCTTCGTATTTGACCTGAAAAAGACGTGCTTTTTCAATGCCATAGTCTTTCTATAAATATATTGTCGAAGGCTCTGCCTCTTCCGTCCATGCTTATTTTTATACCTGAATCATAAAGCCTTCCCGTAAATTCTTTGCCGGTAAACCGGGAACCATGGTCGGCATTTTTTACAACTACCTGCGGGCTGGCGGCTTCTTTTTTACTTATTAAAGAATACGGGGTTTATGGCGGGGCAATTTCCAGCCTTATAATTAAAACTATAATGTCTTTGTGCCTAATTATCTTTGCCTTAAAACATATAAGGTTATCCTTTGACATCATTAATTTTTTAAAGGTATTAACCGCTTCCGCTATAATGGCATTTTTGATCGGCTTAATTAAAATAATATTTCCCGATTTGATTCTATGCGTTGTTGCAGGAATGATAATATACGAGGGTTTATCATTTGCGTTAAAAACAATGGACAGCAAAGATATTGCCGAAATTAAAGGGGTTTTATTAAAAAAATAAGAAATTGCATTATTTTAATTTAATTATATAATTAAATTAACAGATTTTCAAAGCAAGGCCGGAGCAGGGTAAGGTGAGGGGCGAGGCTATAAATGTCTAAAAAAATATTTGATATTTTTTCTTCCATTGCAGGCGTGTATGATGTTATGGGGCATTTATTCAGTTTCGGGATTGACGGATTATGGCGGGAAATGACTGACGGAGAGGCTTTGATAGTTATTATGATGCCGTTACGACAGGGTTCTTAAAAAACTCATAAAAACAGGGAAGGACTTTTGATAAACAGGAATTCTCTTAAAATAAATCTTAGCATAAAAAATACCGACCAGGTCCGGGTTATTAATGACTAACGTGCTTAAAGCTAAGCATTAAATAGGCCTAAGTCGGTATTTACTACGCTTATACGCTTGTTGTTTATTCCAATCAGCAACCGGTTGCCGCTTAAGGGTGTTAGCGGTTCGTTGTTTTAGTCTTCGCTCTTATCTGCTCTTATTTAACTTCTATAGCGATAGGTTTTGCCTCAGCCGCTTTCTTTAGGGTAACTTCCAGAATGCCTTCTTTCATAGATGCTTTCGCCGAAGATGCTTCAACATTGGAAGGAAGCTCGATACTCCTATAAAATGAGCCGCATTCAATCTCCTTCCTGTAATAGTCTTCTTTCTTTTCTTCTTTTTCCGTCTTATGTTTGCCTCTTAATATGAGTTTATTTTCATGAACCTCAATTTTAACCTCGTCTTTCGAGATTCCGGGAAGCTCGGCTTTTACGATTATAGTATCTTCCTTTTCTAATACATCGACGGCCGGTTCCATTAACCCGGGTTCACCCCATATTCTTTTGACGCTTGTCGGAAAAAAATCCGAAAACAACTTTTCAAAATCGCTTCTAATGTTGCTGACAGGATCCCAAATAGAAACATTAGCCATAAAACTACCACCTCCAATCTTTAATTTTTTTCGTTTTACTTTTTTATTATGTTACTTAGGGCTTATCGCCCTCTTTGTTTTATTTATCTCTTTACATCCCCTTCTACTTTAATAATACCACAGTTTTTATCATTTTCAAGCAGCCGTACAAAATATTTTAAGCAGTTAATATAATTGCGCCTTGACAGGTGTTCTTTGAATCTGTTTCCCGAATCTTGACAATTTTTTGCCAAGGTGTATAATTTAACCATGCTGGCATTTTTGTCCACATCAAAGGCGTACTTTGATAAGCTTGTGGACAAAAATATCGCCGAAGCGGGTTGGGACATTAATATATAATTAATATAACTTTTCTTTTATATCGGGACGTGGCGCAGTTCGGTAGCGCACCTGCATGGGGTGCAGGGGGTCGCAGGTTCAAATCCTGTCGTCCCGACCATTCAAAACCCTTGTAATATCTGACACTTAAGCCTGAAAACATGATAAATAAATTAAAAAAACAGAGGCGGGATGCCATGTTTCTTAATATCCCGGCATAATTGTATTTATTATATTATAAATTGGAGATGCTTTTTGGATAACATTGCGGTTTTATCGCTTAATCCTGCCTTAGATGTATCGTATAAAATTCAAAAGTTAGTTGACGACGAAAAGGTCCATTCGTTTGAAACGAGGTTTGATCCGGGCGGAAACGGAATAAATGTTTCGCGGGCGCTCAAAAAGCTTAAAATAAAAGCTTCCACATGCTGCGTTTTGGCGGGAGAAATCGGCAAGCTGATTTCGAACATTCTTACGGAAGAGTTAGACGATCCTCATTTTATATGGGAAAATGGTGAAACAAGGATAAACTGCGTGATTCAGCAAAGCGATCCCGTCTCTCAATACGAAATAAACGGCATGGGTCCGGTTATGGATTTTTCTGTTCTCGACAGGCTGGAAGAGGATCTTTATATATACTCTAAGGATGGTCTTGCCGTGCTTACGGGATCGTCGCCGTTAAATATCACTTACAATATATATTATATATTATGCACCCGCCTGAAAAATGCAGGCATAAAATGTCTTGTTGACGCCGACGGGGCATTGTTAAGCAACGCCGTTAAGTCAAAACCTTTCATAATCAAGCCTAATATACATGAACTTGAAAGATTGGTAAAAAGAAAATTAACTTCAAATTTTGAAATTGCTTCCGTAGCTTTAGACCTTCATAATTTTGGTATCGAATATGTATTTGTATCCCTCGGCTACAAAGGAGCTATAGTCGCATCGAATGAAGGAGTTTTTTACGCGGCGGCTCCCGCTGTTTCCGTAGTTTCGAGAGTCGGGGCGGGCGATTCGATGGTTGGAGCGATTTTAAGCGTGATTGTAAAAGGGGGAAGTTCGGCAGAAGCTTTAAAGCTTGGGATTGCCTGCGGATCCGCAACCGTTCAAATGCCCGGAACGGAGCTTTTTACAATGGAATTAGCGGATAAACTATTAGGTACTATTAATATAGAAAAAATAGATATTTAAAATGAAAATCCTTCATATAATTTCCTCAAGGGGCTGGGGCGGGGCTGAAAACAGCGCTATTTACCTTGCAAAAAAGCAGATAGAAAAGGGGCATAAGTCGGTCTTTTTTATTCATTCATTAAACAAAAAAATGAGATTTTTATTGGAAAATAACGGCGTGCCTTATTATAAGGTATTCGACCCCGAAAGAAAAAATATTTTTGCGATAAAAAGAACGATAGACATATGCAAAAAGGAAAATATAGATATTATACATACGCATTTGGGAACAGGAAACTATGTGGGCGTATTAGCCGGCAATTACCTTAACATACCTGTTTTAAGCACGATTAACATATTCAGCGGTTATCCCTACTACGCGTCGGCGGACAAGTTATGCTTTTCCGGAGCCGCTTTAAAAGATTATTTCGTTAAATATTTTTCTAAGGAAGAGTATAAAAATTATAAGCCGGTTTATATCGAAAAAATAATAAATAATATTTTCGGATTCAAATATAGCCCGCGGGGTATAGGCGAAATTGAAGGCAAGATGGACATAGCCTTCGAGAGGATAGATGAAAACAGGTTTATAGATTATAGCCATACCGCAAACGTAAATGACGATGAAACCTTTTATAACAGGTTTAAAAATTTTTTTAATATCGGAATTACCGGACGGGTAACGGAGCAAAAAGGGCAGATTTATTTTGTAAAAGCCGCGGAGCTTTTGTTAAAGGAGAAAAATTCGGATGTCCTGCGGCATTCAAAGCCTTTGATGTTTCATATAGTCGGCAGCGGGAATGATGAAAAAAAGTTAAAGAAGATGGTAAGAAAAATCGGGACTTCCGGCAGTTTCATGTTTTGGGGTTATCAAAGCGATGTAAGAAAATTC
>JAJYQZ010000214.1 GCA_021794335.1 bacterium | reverse complement strand
CTGTATGCAAAATATCAGTTCAAATCCAAGATTAGAAGAGATTATTCTAAAAATCAAAAAAGTCGGTTATAGCCTTACTCCGCAAAGGTATGAAATAGTCAAAATCCTGTCCGAGTCAAAAAACCATCCGACGGCAGCCGATATATATAACAAGGTTAAAATGGTTTATCCCATGGTTTCGCTCAATACCATATATAAGAATCTGACAATGCTGACATCCATGCGGGAAGTAAAAGAGATTAAAACCTTGCAGAATGCGGTTCATTTTGACGGAGACATCTCGTCTCACGGACATGTTATATGCGAAAATTGCGGCAAAATAACCGATATCGGGATAAATGCCTATGACCTTAACGGGTTTTTAAAATCCGATATTAATAATAATGCATTCAATGAGAATTACCATATCAGGGGTTATAATATCGAGTTTTATGGCTTATGCCGCGACTGTTATGAAGCGGACAAAAATTAGTTATCGGTTTTCTCTTCCATAACATAATCGTAGCCTGCCAAAATAGCTTTTATGCTATTTTTCTTTTCTGCATCATTTTTTGAAAATAAAGCAATTTCAAGGCATACCGAGTCAATATCGAGAAGCCCGCTCTTTGCAATAAATGCTCCGATTAATGCAATATAAGGACTTATTTTATTCTTCCCCATTATTTCTGAATCGATTATCTTTTCTACGGGAATTTTATATATATTATCGGTTTTTTCTCTTAATTTGCCGGTTACCAGATTGTTGTCCGCAAGAAGATAGTTGCAAACATTAAATGTCGAATAGTTTGAAAAAACTAAGGTGTCTTTATTTATGAACGGCAAATAATTCAATATCGATTGGAAGTCTAAACTTATTATAGCGTTAATATTAAGAGAGCAGCTTTCCGATTTAAATTGTCCAATTTTGATAAGAGAATATGCAAGGCTGTAATTTGAGATATTAGACAACGGCTTAATTAAAAGCGATGCGTTAAAATTTTCTTTTTTTAATGCGATATAAATGAATTTGCTTAAATTTTTAATTTCCTTAAAATCAGCGCCGTTTAATAGCAGGCTATAATTTATATTTTCCATTATTTTTTATTTAAGGTTTATTTTGCTCTCTAAAGGCTTTTTTATTTTAACCCTTTTTCTTTTTCTTAATTTTATAGAATTATGGGGGCAGATATCGACGCATAGATTGCAAATGGTACATACCTGCCCGTCGACGATTATATCTTTATCTTCGTTTATCTTGATTGCAGGGCATTTAGTTAGTTGATAGCACAACTTGCATTCAAATTTATTGCAGATATTATTATTAATATAAAGATATTTCAGGTAGTTTAAATTCCTGCCCGCTTTTGCATTATTTTCACAATTATTGCCTAAAAATATAATGGTTGAGTCGTTTTTATTGTCTATATCTTTAAGGCGGATGCCCTCTTTTAAAATAACTTTTTTGAAAGATTTCAATAACGGGTTCATTGCGGCATCGTTAATGTTGTAATTAAAATCGTATATCGACTTATAAACAATAAATGTTATTTTATCTCTTGAATTGATAGTATTCATTGTTTTAATAAAAATACCTATCTGTTCGGAAAACTTTGAAGAGGAGATAAAAACATATAAAGATTTATTCAAATCCTTCGGGTTTAAACTCGAAGCAAAATAAAGCGGGTCTTTTATTATTAATAAATTGGGGAATGAATATTTTAGAGCGCCGGGTTTTATTAATGAAAAACATTCGTCGTCCCCGATTAAAATATTTTCTTCCAAAGGCTTCCTATCTTTTAGCTTATGTAAAAAGGTAAATAAATTGCATCCTACGCAAAAGGAAGGTTCTATTTTAATATTTGACGGCATAAAATCATCGATGCAAAAACCGGGATTGTTATATTTAGATGCAACCCTTAAATTTTCATATTTTAAATTTAATTTGCCGTCTTTAATAAGTTCCGAAAGTTGAAAGCGTAAAATATTATAATCGTCAAAAATGTAGATATTTTTATAATAATCATGGCAATCGTTTTTAATAGTATCCGTCAGCCCGTCAATTTCCAGAGGATTTAAAAGATTAAACAGGATAATATCCGAATTTTCCGATAATTCTAAATCTTCGATAATCCGGTGAAAATTTTTGCCGTCGCTAAAAATAAGATTGTTCCTGTTTTTCCCTTTAAATAATTCAAAGGATTTTCCGATATTCCTAAAATAACGAAAATTTTGTTTTAAATCTAAGCCTGACGATATTTTTTCATCGCCGCCGTTTAATTGCAATAACTGCTTCTTTTCCGTCCTTTCGGTGTATTCTTTAAATTCATCCGGCCTGAATTCGTATAATACGGGTTCGTCAAGATATATTAATACCGGAAGTTTTATTTTCTCGGAAAGCTCAAAATAATAAGGCAAAGAATCTAAAAAATCGTCTATTTTATAGTAGTTATATACAGGAAAAATGCTTTTAAGCGCAAAAGAAAAATTTTTAATGCCTTCCTTTTTAAAAAGAAATATAACCATTCCGCCGTTAAAATTGCTGTTGTTCGTGAAATATTTTTCCAAAAAAATAAAATTAAAAAAGGATTGATCATAAGTTAAAGACATAACCCTTTGGTGCGTCATACTCAAAGAATAAGCGGAAGTCCAGAAAAGTTCCGAATTAGAGTATATTTTTAAAAACGGCGGTTTTGATATTTCAGGCAAAAGACGGATTAAACTATCTTCGAGAAATATATTTTTTATTCCGCTGTTCGACGCCCTCTTAAACAAGAATTCGGCTCCGTTTATAAGCTCATAATTTTGTTTTCCGGGGAGCAGACTTGTGTTTTTCTTAAATATTTGCATGTTAATAGGTTAGTTAAAGAAAAATTATTGCGGTTACATAAGGTCTATGGGTTCTGCTCCTTCGATCTTTTTAATTTTTACATTTTTTTTGGCCGCGGATAAGATTGTGGCAAAAATATTTATAGCCAGAAGCGTAATCATAACGACCGCAAAACCGCGTATAAATGCGGCGTTGAAAATAGACGCCGGAGCATGCGACGGAATTTTATAGCCGTGTGCTTCCGTATATTTTTGTTTTAAAGATGTGAATATGAGTCCCGAAATGTCAACGCCGAATATAAGTCCTAGCGCCCTCATCATATTGAGTATGCCTCCCGCTACGCCGAGTCTCTCGGGCGGAGCCGAAAGCATAATAGCGCTGTTATTCGGCGGGGTAAATATACCCATCCCGATGCCGAGTATAATAAATTCGAAAATCAGGAAATATAAGTTTACGGAAGAACCTAAAAATGATAAAAGAAGCGTTGCGATAGCGCATATAAACATCCCAAGGGTTGTCATAATTCTTGAACCTACTTTGTCGGATATGACTCCCGCAAAAGGGGCTATTATAGCCATAGACAGGGGAATCGGGGTTAAAATAGACCCGGTAACCACCGCATTGTAGTGCAGCAAATCCTCTAAATAAAACGGCATTAAAAACAGTACGGCGAACAGGACATAATACGATAACATGCCCGTAGTGTTGCCTGCAGAAAATCCCCACTTTTTGAAAAGTTTAAGGTCTATCATCGGGTGTTCTACTTTAAGTTCCGTGTAAATAAAGAGCGGTAAAAATATAATGGCGATAAGAAAATAGATAAGAATTATCGGAGATGTCCAGCCGAATTTTGCTCCTTCGTTTACCGCTAAAACAAGAAAAGCGAGCCCTGCGGCAAAGAAAGATATGCCAAAATAGTCTATCTTTTCCCTTTTCTTTTTTATGTTTGCCTTACTTGACGGCAATATAAATAATGCCATAAATGTTCCGATAATGCCGATTGGGACATTAACATAAAATATTAAACGCCAGTTTACCAGCGCGATAAGCATACCGCCGACAAACGGGCCTACGGACATTGCGATAGCCTGAACGGAGCCCTGAAGCCCGATTGCCTTTCCCAGTTCGTTTGAAGGGAATGCCTGAGTGATTATGGCGACCGAGTTAGCCTGAAGGAGACCTGCGCCGATTGCTTGAAGCACGCGGGAAAATATTAAAAAATTAGCATTCGGAGCTATGCCGCAAAGAGCGGAACCTATAGTGAAAACAATAAAACCGATATTATACATTTTAGTTCGTCCAAACATATCGGCAAGCCTGCCGAATAGCGGCAAAAAAACGGTGAGCGTCAGCATATATGCCATTGCGACCCATTCTATTATAGACATTGGAACGACAAAACTATGTTCCATAGTGGGCATAGCAACATTGACTATACTGACATCGAGAGCCGACATCGTTGCTCCGACCAGAACCGTTGATAGTATAAACCATTTCCAATTTGGATGGGAAGAAAAATATGGATGAGGAAATGTTGATTCCTTGTTCAATTTAATACCCTCCTTTGTTCATTAATATTTTATATTTATTTTATATTTTTATTAGCCGT
>JAJYQZ010000093.1 GCA_021794335.1 bacterium | reverse complement strand
GATCATTAGAGGCTGTAATCTCCCTTCCTACGACAATATAGTCCGCTTTAGAATTAAATGCCATGGAAGGGGTCATCACTCTTTTCTGGTCGTCTATCCAAGCAGCGCCTTTGATATTTTCTCCTTTTGGGGCAATAGCGGCTCCGGCGTCTCGCTGAACTTCCGCTGCATAACCGCCCCCTGCCAGCCTGATTCCCGGGACAATCGTCTTAAAGTTATCGCCTAAAACCTTTTTTATTTCAAGGGATTCGTATCCCGAACACACGACCCCGTCAAGACCGGAAATTTTAGCCAATTCTGCCAGATGTAAAACTAAACTCCCGACATTACCCGCATTACCTGATTTTGGATTTTCGGAATTAACGCCATGCCCCTGATAGTAAAAAATATCCCGCAAATCCTCCTGCGCTAAACTGGTAAGAATTGTTACGGCAATAACATCGATACTTTTGCCGGCTCTCTTCGCCGCCTCTACCACCCCTTTTTTTGCCGATTTCATCATCTCTGCTCCTCCTGAAGCATGGACATTGATTATATCTACACCCAATTCTCCGGCGGATTTAACGGCACGATAAACGGTGTTCGGGATATCGTGAAATTTGAGATCTAAAAATATTTTGCACCCGTAATCTCTCACGAGCTCAATACTTTGAATACCGCAGGAGGTAAAAAGCACAGGTCCTATTTTATAAAAACAGGCTTCCCCTTTAAGTCTTTCCAGTACGCCTCTCGCCGCATCAAGATTATCGTAATCTAAGGCGATTATGACCTTTTCTTTAAAATTTTCCATATAAAAGCTGGTCCATTTTATCTTATTATCTTAAAAATTCGCATAGCGGAACAAAAAAATACCCCTCTTTCTTAAGCTCCGGAATCTCTTTCATTAACGCCGCCACCGTATCTTGCCTCGGATGGCCTATAACTATAACCCTCTTAAATATATTGGCTAAAGACGCGGCATCCTTAATTTGATTTTTTATATACCTGACCGATGGCTTATCGTCGATAAATACATCCCTCTGCGCGGAAGGAAGTCCTTTCTTTAACGCGCACCTGTATGCAAAACTATTGGAATCGGTCAAGCTGTCCATAAAAAATAAACCCCGTTTTTTGAAAACGGATATCGAATCGCAGATTTTTTCCTTATCGGATGTAAACAAAGAACCCTCATGATTATTTGCGCCATCGATAAACGGGAGCCTGCTTATATCGGTTAAAATCTTATTTCTTATCTCTTTTTTATTCATCGTAATAAACAGCGCCCCGTCCCCTGGAAAAAGCGCGGTATTAACCGGCTCCATAGGGGTATGCATTACGGTTTCGTATCCCGCTTTATGAAGCGTTAAATCTATTTGTTTGGAAAAAGGGGCGTAAGGAAAAATTGCGAAAGTTATCGGGGTGCGCAACGAAATTAAGCTGTTTATAGGGGCCGTATCATAACCTACATCGTCTATATCCAGCGCTATTTTAGGAGAATCCACATACTGCTTGACGGAATTAAACCCGCTGTTATCCTGCCCTTTTACTATAAAAACCGCTTTAAGGAAAAGACGTGATTTATAATAAAAATAAAGACATATGCTGTTATGTTTTATGGCGTATAAATAATAGCTGAGGGGTCTTTTGGACGGTATTATATATTTTTTAAACTCTCCTTTAAAAATATTTTTAATTAAATTAAAATCAAGGCCCTCTGATATTAAAACATTATATTTAGAAAAGTCTATGCTTATATCTTTCAAATCGTTTTGTCGGTTTACCGGCGCCTTAACGCTTAAAACGATATGTTGGACTATAATGTTGCGGCGGGGTATGTCCAAATCTTTTAATGTCTTTTCGAAGAAACAGGTTAAACTCTTTACGGGATGCTTCTTATAAAGGGCTATCTTTAAAGCCGTTCTGCTCAACTTTTCAGGGCTGATGTATTGTTTTGCAGGCTTGCCGTATTGCGCTAAAAAGAAAAATTTATAAATAAAAACGGAAAAAAAGATAATTATAAAAAAACCGGATAATATAAAAAAAAATTTATATTTTAACCTGTCGTTTTTGCCTTTTTTATTTTTAGCCAAGTCTAATATACTCCGATACTTTTAATGGAATTCCAGCTTTTAAGAAGTTCATAAGCAAACCTGAACTGATCGTCTTTTTTATAATATACCTTAAACGCCTTATAGTTATGCCTTTCTTTTATTTTCCCGCTTTCCGGATTTTTAAAGTGATGTCTTAAATCGACCTCCCTTAACTTGGGAAGGGGTTTTACAAATATAAAATCCTTTGAACTGTGGATGACAAAATTTGGTATTACTCCGGTGTCTTGAACCGAAATGCCGTTCGGCAAAAAATAAAAGGCCGTCGTCAGACCGATGCCCGTGCCGTCCGGAAGGGTGTAAACCGTCTGAACGGAACCCTTGCCGAATGTCCGCGTTCCAACCACGATAGCCCTTTTATGTGCCTGAAGACTTCCGGCGGTAATTTCGGCGGCGCTGGCGGTTCCCGCATTGACAAGGACAACCACCGGATATTTAAAAGGCGGCCTCTTTCCTAAGGCAAAATATTTTTCATCCTGAGATTTTATTCTCCCCTTCGTATAAACTATTACCCCGCTTTTTATAAAATCGCTGCAAACCTTGACAGCTTGGTTTAAAAGACCTCCGGGATTATTTCTTAAATCGATAATCAGCCCCTTAATCCCGTGTTCTCTTAAGTTTATGATTTTCAATGCTTTTAAAAGCTGGCTGTTTGTATGGTCCTGAAAACTCGAAATCCTGACATAAGCTATATGATGAGGCAGTATCATATATTTCACGCTTTTTAATATTATATTTTCCCTGATAAGTTTAAAAACCTTAGGTTTTTTAAAACCTTTGCGTTCTACCGACAGGCTGACGCCGGTTCCTGCCCTGCCGTGCAGAAGAGCCACCGCCCTCATAATATTCATATTATAGGTTGAGATATTATTAATTTTTTCGATAATATCGCCGGCTTTAATGCCCGCTCTGGCGGCGGGCGAACCGTCGATAGGCGATATTACGACGATATAATGGTTTTTGGCGGAAATTTTAATGCCGATTCCGACGAACTCTCCCGATGTTTCCGATTTCATTTGTCTGAATTCGCTCGGGGTAAGAAAATAAGTATGCGGATCCAGCGTGGATACCATGCCTTCTATCGCTCCAAAGATAAGTTTCTTAGAGCTTTCTTTTTTTATATAATTATTTTTTATTAAAGTGTAAACCCTCGAAAAAAGCCTCAAGCTTTTAACCGTATTTGCGTTCAATTCGGCTTTAGCGTCTTTTGCAAAGCAATAATTATTACCCGCAAGAGCTAAAATTAGAACGACAAAAATAAAAAACAACACAGGTTTGACTAACCGCCCGCTCAAAAACTTACCCATAAGTTTTACCTCATTATAATAAATTCTACATCGCCTTTTTTAGAACCGCTATTTATTTTGTGCATTAATTTTATAACCTTATTCTTTAAAAGTCTATTCTTTTTATTTTTCTCTTCATTTATATATTTTATCTTTATTGTTTTTATATAGCTTTTAATTCCTTTTATTAAACTGCTTAATTTTTGACGCGATACCCCAAGGCTTTTTAATGCCTTTTTTAAACTGGTTTTTTCTTTATTAAGATAATCTTTTATTTTTAAGAATCTATTCCTGCGGGCTATTAACGCAGCCAATTTAAGCTTTTCCTTATTCAAAACCGTTTTTAACTGATAAAAAGTTATGAAAGAATTAGTGCTGTCCTTTATGGTGATTAATCTTATAGCATCTTTATCTCTTTGAATAATAAATATCTTGCTTATCAATTTCCTTAAAATTAAATTATCCTTATTAATCTTTCCTTTTAGCCGTTTTATTTTAAGCCGGGCAATATCGATTTTATTCTTTAAGTCACTTATATCTTTTCTTTTTTTAATAATTTTTAACGACAAAAAATTAAATTCCTTTTTATATAAAGCAAGTTTTTTTATTATAGCCGGATATTTTTGATAAATAATTTTATCTGAACGGCTTATAGCGTAAGCGGGGTGCGGAAGGGTAAAAAAAATGACTAAAAATAAAAAAATAGTTTCTTTCATCGAAGCGATAAATTAAAAACCCGCCTTTCCATTTTATATAGTAAACAAACAGGAAGGCGGGATAAAAATTTTAAGTTCTAAACTTTAACTCTTTGCATTCGGTGCTGCAGGAGCCGCCGGAGCTTCAGGAGCTTTTTTAACTGCTCCCTTTTTAGCGGGCGCTTTTTTAGCCGGTGCCGCTGGTGCTGCCGGAGCCGCAGGCGCTTTAGGGGCTGGTTTTTTTGCGCAACCGGAAAATGCTAAGGTTGACACAACTAAAAACATTCCTAAAACTAATACTGTAAGCTTTTTCAAAATTTATCACCTCCTTTAACAATTTTTATTCTATT
>JAJYQZ010000003.1 GCA_021794335.1 bacterium | reverse complement strand
TCCATTATACGCTCGTGCTTATAACCAACTGATAGAATCAATTCTTTGATGCCCGCGCCTTGATTTAAAATATAATCGAATAAATAAGATAAAAAAGGTTTTCCATTGATATCGGCTATAGGCTTAGGGATGTCGCTAATAACGCTTCTAAGCCTTGTGCCGAGACCGCCGGCAAGAATTAATGCTTTTTCGGGTATATTAATTATATTTGACATATTGTTAAATTTAATAAGAGTAGAATATAACGGCGGTCACTTTTATTGAATTTTCCAGCTTAATACTCCGTGATTAGAAAAAAGAAATCTTCTAAATTCTCCTTGAAACCCTTGAAGGGCATTTATCACATCGTATCGCGCATTTCGGGGGCAGTAAAGCATCATAAACCCGCCGCCTCCGGCTCCGGATAATTTTCCACCCAAGGCGCCGGCATTTTTCGCAGTTTGGTATATTTCGTCTATAATAGGATTGGTTATTTCATCCGTCATTTTTTTCTTGTATTTCCACCCAAAATCTAATATCTCCCCCAGTTCGTTTAGGTTGCCTTTAAGGATGGCTTCTTTCATTAATATAGCCTGCTCTTTAAGCCTATGCATAGCTTCTATGGATTTTTTATTTTTGTCGTTTACATTTTTTATCTGGCTTGCGATTATTTTGGAAGACAGCCTTGATGTTCCGGTATAAAAGAGCAGTATATTGTTTTCAAGCTCGTTTATATATTTTTGTTTAATGCGCAAAGGATTTACTATAACCTTGCCGTTGTCGTAAAATTCCATAAAATTGAAACCGCCGAATGCCGCCGCGTAATGATCCTGCTTTCCGCCCGTCATGCCGATATCTATTCTTTCTATTTCATAAGCGAGATGAGACATATCATATTCGCCTAAGGGAAGATTTAGCCATTCGGCAAAAGCGCTCAATATTGCGACAATAAGCGTAGAAGAAGAGCCAAGTCCCGAGCCGGGAGGAACATCCACATATGTGGTGAGTTTAAATGCCAATGGTTTTTTTGTGAAATCTCTTACGATTCTATTGTACACGCCCTTTAAAATGTCAAGATTCCCGTCTATATCCAATTTATTAGTTAACGGAATTTCTATAAGTTTATTTCTATCTATGGAGTTTAAAACAATTTTATTATCTTTATCAAGCGGTTCGATAGCGGCATAAGCGAACATGGTAACGGTGGCATTTAAAATCATGCCGGAATAAATGTCGCAATACGGGCTTACATCTGTCCCGCCTCCTGCAAGGCCTAATCTTAATGGAGCTTTTGAACGAATAATCATGGTTTTGGTTTTATTTATGATTTAAGATTAACATGTTAAAGATAAAAAATAAAGATGCAATGTTAAAATTTTCATAATTTTTCAATTGTGTTATTAAAATTTGATATAATTTTATCATGAAAATTTTAAAAAATTTCACCATTGAGAAGCCAAAAAACGATGCATTATTAATTAATACGGCGGTATTTTTTATATACAATAATGTATCACCCGTATAAATCATTTAAAAATTTCGTCGGCGTTTTAAATTTAAAACCAAAAATGATAAGCGGGGTAGTATTGTATAATATCCGTAAAAGGTTACTACAAAATAAAGGCAAAATTTATAAAGATTATGTGAAATATTTCGAAGTTAAAACTTTGAAAAACTAAAAGCCGAATAAAAAATAAATGATGAAAAAATCTTTACTTATAGATATACAAAAATGGACGGAGGAACCTAACTGGGGGATACCGGTTTTTACATATAATTTGATAAAAAATTTTATCGCTTTAAACGAGGAAAATAAAAAAATAGGCGCTGGATATCTTGACCTGTATTTTCTTCAGGATACCGTGAGGGAAAAGCCGGAATATGATAAGGGTAAAAAAACAATTAATAAATATAAGGAACTTTCAAAATATTACATTGAAAAGATCGGAATTTTAAGAAGCGGAGCCGATTATATTTATAATAAATTAAAGGAATTAAAGCTTGATGGTATATATAACGAGCAAAGAAAGAAGGGGTGGAAAGGAGAAAAATTTGACGCGGTATATTTGCCCAACGCCGGATATTATTTCCCACCTTTTAAATCAGACAAGATAATTACGACGATTCACGATATAGCCGGTATTGATAAGGCTAAAAATAAGAGTTTAAATTTTAGAAATTACCTTAGGTTTTCAGAGAGAAAACGAGTAGAGTCCAATTCGTTGACTAATATAAAAAGGTCGGATATTATAACGACCGTTTCAAATTATACCAAATCAAGGCTTATTGATTTATTAAACATAGACGAAGGCAAGATTAAAATTATCCCGAACGGCGTAAATATGAATATATTTAAGCCGATCAAAGACAAAGACAAAAATAAAGCAAAGGAATATCTGAAAAACAGACATAATATCGAAAAGCCTTTCATACTTTATGTAGGAGCTATCCAGCCGAGAAAAAATATTAAAGGCTTACTCGATGCTTACATTTCTTCAGAGTTGTTAAAAAAAAATTTTGACATGGTAATAGTGGCGGGGCAGATTTGGCAAAGCAGGAAAGAACTGGAATGCATTTGGAAATATTCGGGTAATGTTCATTTGATTAGAAATGTATTGGTGGAAGAATTGCCGCTATTTTACAATATAGCGGAAGTTTTTACATATCCATCTTTTTATGAAGGATTTGGGACGCCGTTACTTGAAGCGTTTGCATGCGGAACGCCTGCAGTGGTGTCCGATAGGACTTCTTTACCTGAGGTTGGGGGCGAAGCTGCGGTATATTTTAATCCTTATGAAATAGATGACATAAGGCAGAGTTTGGAAAACCTGATATTTGACGACGAATTAAAGTACGAGCTGGTAAAAAAGGGGTTTGCAAGAGTTAAGGATTTTACATGGGAAAAGGCAGCAAAAAAACTTTTAGAGATTGTGGAATTAAATTAAGGTAAAATCAAAAAGCGTGGTACAAGCGCTGATGCCGACAAAATGCCAAAATGCTTTTCAGTATTTCTCACTCTTTAGAAATGAGCCTGTTTTTTAAACGTTGATTTAAGTTCGCCCATTACAGCTTTTACATCTATTTTATCCATACATTTAAGGGTTTTACATTCGCTTATCCTGTAAAACGAGCAGGGGGCGCAGTCCACGGAGGCGGCGTAATAGCCGATGTTGTTAAAAGGAAGCGAGTTAACGGGGCTGGAGTAGCCGAACAGGCAGTACGTACAGGGATTAACGAGCGAAGACAGATGCATAAGCCCAGAGTCTATACAGACGTTAAAAAGAGCGTTTTTTAATAAATCCATGGCTTCGCCTATACTTCCGGTGCGTTTTACGGAAACCATTCTTGTTTCGTTTAATTCCGGTTCCATACTTCCGCGCAGGTTATCGAGATATTCGTAGTCCGAAGGTCCGCCGAGCAGGTTTATTTTATATCCGGGAAAGTTTTTTATAAGGAGGTTTATTAAGAGCCTTGAAGCGGTCAAAGGAAGCCTTCTGTTCATATTGCCTCCTCCGCTGCTGGACAGGACGAGCCCGATGTATTTACCGTTAGGGGCATTATCGCGGCCGTCCGGCCTGCTCTTAGGAAAGCCTTCCGGCAGGAAGGTGAATTTCTTTTCCGTGGAAACGGCAAAAAAGGGTTTAACAAGGTTTAAGTAATTGTCGAATATGTGGATGTTTTCGTCTATCGCGGCGGAGTAATCGTAAACGTTTTTTCTTAATTCCATAGTTGCGAACCCTGCTTTGTAAGATTTCGAGAACATGAGCATTAAGGGTATATTTACGGGCATTCCGGTTAAGTCCAGTATTAAGTCGTAATTTTTCTTATTTATATCTTTTACGGTTTTTATATAACTCAGCGGATTTAATGGTTTTAATATTTTTAAACCGAATTTGCCGGGGGAATTATTAAATAAAGGGAAAAGAGGATTTTGAGGGGTGGAAAGAACGTCTATTTTTAACGAAGGGTAACGCAAATAAAGCCTGTGCATTATTTCCAGCAGATATACGGAATCCCCGATGCCTTCCAGTTTTATGAACAGAACCCTGCCGATTTTGGACGGCCGCGGTTTTTTCGCAGACTTTAAAAGCCTCAGCAGGAAATTAACGGGCGGACCGTTTAGAATCCTCAAAAAAAGGTCGTTTATTTTTTTATTATTCAAGGCGGCTATTTTTTAAAATCGTTATATTTTTTTACAGATTCGTATTCCTTCATCGTGTCGTTATATATTTTTTCGGCGTTAAAGAGGCGCATAGCTCTCTCGTATCCCTTTTCGGGTTCCTTTTTCATCAGTTCAGGGCCGTTTGCATATTTTTTTAAGGCCTCTTTGAGAGCGTAAGGGTTGTCCGGTTCGATTAGAATGTTGCCGTCGCCGAATATTTCCGGCACGCCGCCGCTACGCGGGGCAATGCAGGGTTTTTTCATCAGCATGTATTCTAAATTGTTTATGCCAAACGGCTCTTTTGTCGTAT
>JAJYQZ010000115.1 GCA_021794335.1 bacterium | reverse complement strand
CCCTTGCAGCCTCCGTATTAAAAAACGGGGCATCGCACTCCATGACCAAAATAAATTCGCCTGTCAGACTCTTAATGGAACTAAAAATACCCTTGACGGGACCCCTGAGTCCGCAATTTATATCATCGGAAATTAACTTAATATTAAATTTTTCTTTTTTATTTTTTCCGCATCTTTTTTTAATTATTTTATCTACCGCCAAGCCATACTCTTTTTTTTGTATCTCTTCCCTGACGGATATAACTATATCGGCGCTGACATCCAATGCGACATTTAATGCCCTTTCAATAAATGCAAGTCCTGCAAAATGAAATAGCGCCTTATTTTCCCCAAACCTTTTGGATTCGCCGCCCGCAAGAATAAGGCAGCTTAATTCCTTATGTTGCTTAATCATTTCAAATCCAAACGCAATTTTCCGCGTTGACCGTGTCCTTCGCTGAGTGTAACCTCAACATAGTTAAGCGTTTTAAATAATTCGTCTTCCCTCATATCGCGGGCAAGCTCTTGAGCGAAGTAAACCGTGAGGTCTTCGATGTTCAGAGACGGAATTTCGATTTTAAAAATATCGGCTTTAGGAATCAGGTAAAGTTTATTATTTATTTCTATCCTGTAATGCGAATCTTTATCCTCAATGCGCTGAACACTTTCGGGATAATTTGCAACCAGAATTCTATCTTCAAAAGCAGCGCATATTCTTTTAATCGCGGCTTTCAACTTATATAAATGAACAATCCTTCTTTTATCGTCAAACTCGCCGTCAACCAGAACATCGACATAATGAAAATGGGGATGTATCCTTGAGCAATCGCCTTTTCCCGGCACGATGTGCATGCATTCGAATGTTAAATCGGCCTCTTTCCCGATTAGTTCTACTATCATAGCCTATAAACCTCTTAAATTATTCATAAAAAAAATCTTTTAGACAGCCGTTTGGAAGAAGCCTTAAGCCTGAGCATCTGCCGCCGGAAGATTCGCGCAAATTTTTTATGTTTTTGCAAAGGGTTGCTTTAATTCCATTTATTTTAAAAAACTTCCTGTCGTTTATTTTTTCGTCATTAAAATCTAAACCGATTTTTCGTAATGTTGTAATCGGGTCGGCATAATATTTTTCGTAAATATCTGCCGTTGTTTTATCCGATAATTCGATAAACTGCAAGTCAAATTGATTTTTCGCGCAGTAATCTATAATGTTTTTTAAGCTTCGTTTATCCGTATTTAAACCCTTTAACAACAGGTTATCTATCTCGACCCTGTATCCGTTTTTTTTTAAAAGATCAAGTCCCGATAAAACATCGTTAAGCAAGTTTTTACCTGTAATGAATTTATAATTTTCTTCATTCAGCGTATCGAGGCTCACCGATATTTTACTTATTATGTTCGGGCTTAAATCTTTTATTCTTTTTTTTATAAGCGTTCCGTTAGTCGTAATAAATATGTCTATGTCTCCGATATGCTTCACGCCGTATAAGAGATTCTTCAAATCCTTAAACAAAAGCGGCTCTCCGCCGGTAAGCTTTACCTTTCTCAACCCGTAATCTTTTACCGAATATATCGTGTTGATTATGTCCCCTGTTTGAATAACCTGAGGCATTTTTGACGAAATCCCCTCGTTATGACAATAAAAACACTTCTCGTTGCAATTACCCGCAAGAGATATTCTCAAAGAAGGTATTTTAAATTCGAATTTACCGGTTTGAAATTCTTCTTTGCCGGTAAATGTCCTGAATAAAAACGGTCTCATTTTTACCTGATAATATCGTAATCGTTTAATGTGACTTCTACAGTGCTTCCAGCCTTAATAACGGTTGTATTTTCATCCATAACAAAACTTCCCGCCGCCTTGATCATAGGACTTAAAGACCTTGCCGCTGAGGGGGGTTTGGGAGACGGTATAACGGAGGCAAGCAAAACGCCATCCTCCTGAGCTATTTTAACCTGAAAATATTTCCTGACGCCCTCTTCGGATGACGCATCCTCCGTAAGTTTGGCAAAAACCGCCGGATATTTTTTATAAATATTTTCGCTATTCATCATCTTTTGTATATAAGGTCTTACAAAGATATCAAATGTTATTATAGCCGAATACGGCCAGCCTGCAAGAGCAAATATAGGCGTTCCATAATTTAAAACCCCGAAAGATGTAGGCTTGCCCGGCACAAGCTTAACTCCATGGAACAGAAGTTTTCCCGTCTTTTCGATAGCGGACGGCATCAAATCATAAAAGTTGGTAATTTCTTTATTTTCTAAAACTAAAAAACTGGCGCCCGTGCCGCCGGTTGAAATTATCAAGTCATATTTTTTGGATTTATCGGAATAGGAAAGGGTATCGATTAATTTATCTAATTTATCCTCCATCACTCCGATAACCTCGGGAATACCGCCGGCATCTTTAATAAGGGATTTAAGAACCGTCGTATTTATATCATAAATTTTATTGCCGCTTATGTCTTCTCCGGGGGATGCCAGTTCATTTCCGCCGGATAATATTCCCACCACAGGTTTTTTGTAAACGGAAACATATTTCAACCCGATGCCGGATAGCGCCGCAATATCGCAAATTCTTATCTTATGTCCTTTTCTAAAAAGTAATTCTCCCGCTTTAATGTCGTCGCCGACAGGAGATATATAGGAACCCTTTTCTATTTTTTTTCTATATATCATTTGTCCGCCGGAATATTCATCGGCGTCTTCGATTAAGATTACGCTGTCTGCATTAGGAGGGACAGGGGCGCCCGTAGTCACAAAGGCCGCTTCGCCTGAAATTAAAGGCTTTAATTCACCCGGGTAACCGGCGGTGATTTGACTTTTAACTTTAAATCTGTCCAATTTTTTTTCGGAAACATCGGAATACATTAAAGCAAAACCGTCAACCGCAGACCTGACAAACGGAGGAACATTATTCGCAGGAACAATATCTTCGGATATAATCCTGTTTAAGCTATCCTCAACAGGTAATTTTTCCGATAATTCTATCCTTTTTATATTCTCAAAGGCTGATTTTAATAAATCCTGCGTTATTTTACCCTGCATATTTTTATGAATAAAAAGCCGGCATAAAATAACCTGCCGGCATAATAGTTTAATTTTAATCCAAGCTATAGTGAAACAGCGAAATCAAGCTTAATTAAAAGTATGGCTCTACCGCATAAGTCTTAATGCCTGCTTTTTTAACTAAATTTATTGCCTTTTCTTCATCTTTTAAACCAACGAATATAGTAGCATGATAAGGCGTCACGCTTGCAACATTCCTTCCTACAATATGAATATCGGCTTTTTTTAGAATTTCTTCGGCCTTATCGAAGTCTCCGTTAATATATTCAACCCTTATCGGCGCGTTATAAATGGTTCCAACAACTCCAATATCTGCCATATAAAATCCTCCTTCTTTTAAGTTTCAAAATAATTAATCATTAAAATTAAAAATCCGGCGGCTGCGACACGAGCCGCCGCAAAGAATTTTAGCCGACCTTGACGGTGTTTTCCGTGTCCTGTACACTGGAAGTACCCATCGTCGAATGAGGCGTAACAAATCCAAAAAGATGTTCGGTCAGTTTCCTTGCCGTCTTTTCCCTATCGATTGTCGATATCCTGTTTATATTGCCAAACCATAATGCATCGGTCGAACAAAGCGTAACGCATGCCGGCAAAAGCCCTTCGTCAACCCTGTGTTTGCAATAATCGCACTTTGTGACCTTTCCCGTTGCATCGTTAAACTGGGGAGAACCGAACGGACAGGCATGGATGCAGGATTTACACCCGATACATGTATTCGGGTCGTTAAACACGATACCGTCGGCGCGTTTTTGCATAGACCCGGTCGGGCAGGCTTTTACGCAGGCTGCGTCGTCGCAATGAAAGCAGTTCATAGGCAGATACACTGTTTTTAGCTGTCCTTTTTTTACGAAATAAGGTCCGACCTGAATGACTCTCATTCTGCGGGGACCAACGGGAAGATTGTGCTCCTTTTTACATGACACTTCGCATGACATACAGCCTATACACCTATCCACATTTACTTTCATTGAATATTTTGGAGTGGAAGATTGAAGCGTAATCCTGGACGCTCTTTCCTCTCCAAGATGAAACCTATCGAATCCATATTCTGATGACATATCTATACTCCTAATTTTAATTTTATTTAATTAATTTAATCGATGTTTTATATTTTTATAAATAAATTTATAAGAGCCGGGCTGCGGCAGCTTTCATTGCCGCAACCGGGCGTATTATTTTATTTATAATGTTAATATCTGCGGACATCACAGGAATCAGGCGTACATTCTACGGGTTCTTTGAAGTTTACAAGCTTCTTCCACCCTATGCTAAGCTCATGGTATTCCTTCCAGTGATCTTTCCATTTTCCGACGATAACATTTTTATCCTGAAACTTTGGATCCCAAACCTCCGGGAATTTCTTTTGCAAGAATTCCGTGACCCTTTTGGCCGTCTCATCAGGATTAGAGTCGCCCTTTCTATAAACCCTGCAAAGGATAG
>JAJYQZ010000147.1 GCA_021794335.1 bacterium | reverse complement strand
AACAGTGAATTTGTTGACATTAAAGATGTCGTTTCCCCGCCTTACGATGTGATAGACGAAAAACTTCAAGACAACCTGTATAAAAAATCGGATTTTAACATTATAAGATTGGAACTCGGAAAAGAGTCCGACGGCGATAACGGCGGCGATAACAGATATTCCAGAGCTAACCGGTTTTTTAAGGACTGGATTAAGAGAGGGGTTTTAAAATTAGAAACCGAAAATTCGATATATATTTATATTCAAAAATTCTATGCAGACGGCGCTCTTTATGAAAGAATCGGATTTATATCGCTTTTTTCGTTAAATAAGGCGGATGAAGAAGGCGGCGGCAATAACAATAGTATTTACGGACACGAAATGACGCTTTCAAAGCCGAAAGAGGATAGATTTAAGCTCATGGAGGCTGCGAAGGCCAATTTTAGCCCTATTTTTTCGATATTCGAAGATAAGGATTTAAATGTTTTAAACATATTAATCAATTCAATAAAAAATGCCGCATCCAAAAAAATTTTCGATTTTAAAGATGATAGCAATACAGAGCATATACTATACGGAATTTCCGACGAAAGCATAATAAAATCTATTCAAAATGAAATGGACGGAAAATCCTTTTATATAGCGGACGGACACCATAGGTTCGAAACATGCGTCAATTTTAGAAACTATGTCAGGCAAAACGGAATAAACGGAGTTAATGCCGATACCTGCATGATGTACTTTGCTCCGGCAAATCAAAAGGGGCTCATTATATTGCCGACGCACCGCTGTATCGTCAATAAAAAAATCGAGCTCGAAGCATTTCTTGACGAAATAAAAGCCGATTTTAACATACGGGAGGTTGATTCAAAGGGTTTGCTGAAAGAGACGAAAAAAGCCGGAGAAAGCGGCGCTTCGTTTGGATTTGCGCATAACTCGGGAAAGAATTTTATATTGTCTTTTAAAAATAATAAAACGGGAAAAGATGCGGATGCCGAAAAAAGTCCCTTAGAATCCCTCGATGTTTCTATTTTGGAAAATTATGCCCTGAAAAAAGCCCTGAAAATTTCTCAGGACGACATTGACAATCAAAGATATTTAATTTACGAAAAGGACGCGAACGGGGCTTTAGAAAAGCTTAACGACGGGGCTGTGAACGCCGTATTTTTTATGAACCCCGCTAAAATAGAAGATGTAATTAAGATAGCCTCGCAAAACTTACGAATGCCGCAAAAATCCACCTTCTTTTATCCTAAACTCATTACAGGCTTAACCATTAATCCATTGATGAGTTAGGAAAACTGCTATCCGCCGTCTGCTTTCTTTAATTTCTATTGCAGGATTAAGGATTCACCCAAATTTGCCGATAGAAATTAATAAATTGACCTCAAAAGCTTAAAGACTCTGGATTCCTGCTTTCGCAGGAATGACAATATGAGGTTTTAACGTTTCACCCAACGGGTGTCATTCCTGCGAAAGCAGGAATCCAGAGTTAGAATTTTCTATCGGCAATTTCGGGATTCAAAATTGTATTGTTTATATTTTATAAATTAATTATAATAAAAAACTAAACATTTATAAAATTGGAAAAGGAAATGAAGGATTGCATTTTTTGCAATATTGTTAATAAAAAAATAAATGCGGGTGTAGTTAAAGAAACCGATAATTTTATTGTTATAAAGGATATAAATCCGGTTTCGCCGGTTCATCTTTTGTTAATATCGAAAGAACACTACGACAGCATTCTCGATATAAATAACAAATTTAACGGAAATGAGGTATTTGCTTTAATTAACGACCTGGCGAACGATTTTAAGGTTGAAGAAACCGGTTTTAGAATTGTCATAAACACTAAAGAAGACGGCGGTCAAACAGTGAATCATATGCACATACATTTTATGGCGGGACGCGGTTTTGGCTGGCCTCCGGGTTAAAAATTAAAAAAATAATAAAGGAGAATACACATTAATGGAATCCTGGTTTTTCGAAAACCAAACCGGCAATTTCGGCATAAAAATTCGCATAGAAAAGATATTGCATCACGAATATTCCAACTTTCAAGAAATCACGGTTTACGATACATTTGAATTTGGCAGGATGCTTGTTCTGGATCAGGCGATTATGTTTACCGATAAAAACGAGTTTATCTACCATGAAATGCTCGGGCTTGTCCCTCTTTTTTCGCATAAAAACCCCGAAAGGATTCTCATTATAGGGGGGGGCGACGGCGGGGTTATCAGGGAATGCCTTAAAAATCCCTTTGTTGAGCATATCGACCTTGTCGAAATAGATAAAAGGGTCGTGGATGTGTCCAAGGAGTTTTTCCCCGAGATTGCCTGCGGGCTTAAAGACCGCAGGGTCGAGGTGATTGCGGACGACGGGATAGAATTTTTAAAAAGGGTGGAAGGCGGCGGTAGATACGATGTTATTTTGATAGATTCGACCGACCCCGTCGGTCCTGCCGAGGGCTTATTTAAAAGAGATTTTTATGAGTCGGCCGAAAGAGCGCTGAAAGATGACGGCATCTTTGCGGCACAGACGGAATCCCCGTTTTTTAATAAAAATTTGATAAGGGATATTAATAAAATTATTAAAGATATTTACGAAAAACCGTCTATTTATTATGCTATGATTCCCGTTTATCCCAGCGGCTTATGGAGTTTTACGATAGGTTCCAAAAAATATCAGCCTCAAAATATTAATGAAAGCTATAAAGGGTTTGATTTTACCTCTCTCAATCTTAAATATTACTCGCCCGAAATTCATGCCTCGTCATTTATTTTACCTAATTTTGTAAAGGAGATATGTAAATAGATTTATGAAAATGAATGAAGAAAATTTAATATCAAAAACCGCATCTTTTCTTAACTCCGCAGGTTCTTACGAAAATTCTAAAATAGTTCTTCTCGGAATTCCAATGGATTATACCGCAAGCAATATTCCCGGCTCCAGGTTTGCTCCTAAAAGGATAAGGGAATTATCCGGCACGCTTGAAAGTTATAGCCCCGTTTTCGATGAAACGATAGACGATAAATTTTACGATATCGGCGACATTGTTATGCCGTGGGGCAATATCGACAAAAGCATCAAATTTATCGACAAAATCGCAAAGGATTTATTGGGGGACGGCAAAAAAATTGTCGGCATAGGCGGAGACCACTTGGTAACTTATCCTCTTGTAAAGCAGTACGCGTCGAAATTTAAAGATTTAACCGTGTTGCACCTCGATGCCCACACCGACTTAAGGGATAAGTGGAGCAACGAAAAGTTTTCCCATGCCACCGTTTTAAGACGAGTTTATGAGGTTCTAAAAGAAGGCAGCCTGTACCAGTTCGGCATTCGTTCGGGTTCGAAGGAAGAGTTCGAATTTGCGGATAAATTTACCCGTCTTTATAAATATGATGTTTGCGAACCCCTTAAAAGGGTTATCGGACAGCTAATAGGCAGGGATATTTATTTAACGATAGATATCGATGTGCTTGACCCTGCTTTTGCTCCCGGCACAGGCTATCTCGAAGCGGGAGGGATATCGTCTAAAGAGCTTTTTGACGCCGTATCGTTAATTATATCGGAACTTAATGTTGTCGGCGTCGATGTGGTCGAGGTTTGTCCGCCGACAGATAATTCCGATAGAACATCGGCTATCGCGGCAAAACTTATCAGGGAAATTATTATCGGCTTAAGCAAGAAATCATAATATTTATTTCAAAAAATAATCTAAAGGCAATAAACCAAATTAAAAAAATAATCCAAATTAAAAAATTTAAAAAATAGAAATACGGGAGGAGCGGAACAGTGTTTGAGACGCCTGATACATACACATTAGTGAGCGGGGAGTCTAATGGAACTTCAAAATTGGGGGCATTTGACATTGCAATTCTAAAAGCGGGCATCGGCAATACGAATTTAATTAAATTGAGTTCCATATTGCCTCCAAATTCAACTTTTACAAATAAAATAACATATCCGAAGGGCGTTTTAGTTCCCATCGCTTACGGCTATGCCGTAAGCGATAAGCAGGGCGAAACGATTTCGGCATCCGTTGCGATTGCCATATCAAAAGAAGACGGATTTGGCGTTATAATGGAATATTCGGGCGTTGCGTCCGCAAAAAATGCCGAAGAGACGGTCAGAAAAATGGCGGAGGATGCTATGAATTACAGAAATATCGGGATTAAGGAGATAAAATCGATTGCCATCGAACATACCGTTACGGTTAGCTGGGGCTGCGCCTTTGCAGGCGTTCCTATGTGGTATTCGAAACTCTTAACTAATAAATAAATTTAAATAAATTTTAAACAATGCCGGCTCATAACTCCCATCCCCCTTTATGGTGGAGGGATAGGCGGGGATAAATAAGGAGTTAATTTTTATTGACTAAAACTTTCGTAATTTCAACATCCATTGGCTTATTGTTTGTTATAGCTTTGATTTTTATCGTAGGACCGAAAAGCATATTGCAGATGATAAGCCACTTAAGTATTATAGATTTTATACTTTTATTTTGCCTGTCTTATCT
>JAJYQZ010000090.1 GCA_021794335.1 bacterium | reverse complement strand
CAACCATCGGCAAGATCGAAACGGCGATAAATATTAAATGTAATTATAAGCTTTTAATCACCATGTTTGATAGAAGGACAAATTCGTCATGGAAATCTTTGGACTATTTTAAAAATAAGTATCAAAGCTGCCATTTTAATAGTATAATAAATATAGATACAAGATTCAGGGATGCAAGCTTAATAAGAAAGCCTTTAACATATCTCGATGTTAATGCGAGGGGAACCTTAGATTATATTAATGTTGCGAAAGAGATAATAAACCGCCTTCATAACGAGATTAAGGGGATAAACGATGAATGAGAGCGCAGAGTTATATGATATGAATGGTTTTAAATTCAAAGATTCGGACCTGGTGTCTTCATGGATAGGCAGTCTTTTAGATGAAGTTGAAAATCGGCAAAGCTCAAAAAATTCGGACTATCTAAAAGAACCCGCCCGGGTTATTGCTTATCCGGTTGAAAGAATATTAACCCCTCGAAACGAAGCGGCAGTTGTTTCAAATTCAGGAGATTTTTATTTAGAAGAGGTCAAAAAGCCGGAAATTTCTCCAAGCGTAAAAATAAATCCAGAAAAAGAGATGCCTTATTTTACCTTTACTTCGGGCAATTCTCTTTACGGCATACCCGCCTTTCATATAAACGAAATAATCAAATACAAAGAACCCGTAAATATCCCTTCAAAAAAGATTGGACTGCTGGGACTGATTCCTTACAGGGCAAAGATAATACCCGTTTATAATTTTTCTTCATTAGTCCTACCTTCGGCGGATGTGAAAACTATTTGCAAATATATCGTCATTTGCGTCTATGAAGGCAAATTATTCGGCCTATGCATAGAAGATATTAAGAATATAATTAAGGTTAAAAATAAAAATCTTATTTCATCCGCCACATTTAGGTTTTGGGGTTCTAATAAAATATGTTCCGATGTTTTTGAAGGTGAAAGCGGAAAATTTTATTCGTCGGTTGACATAAAAAGCATTTATAATTATTTAAAATCATGATAGATTTAGTCGAAATTCAACAGATTATTTCAAACATGCCTTCGGTTGAAAAAATTACCTCCACGCCTCAGGTTCTGGCGGTTAATTCAAGCAACATTATCCAAAAAGAGATGGAAAATGTGGATATGGAAAAACTGAGCACGGTTGTTGAATTAAGCGAGGTTCTGGAACCGGTTAACGATAAAAATAAAAATTCGAAAGGGGAAAAGAAGTTTTCATCAGAGCCTGAGGAAGAAGAAAAAGAAACAGGCAAAAAGAATACGCCCCATATTAACATAATTGCATGAGTATGCAATGATTGATAATCCCGCAATTTTTTTTAACGATATTCAATTTACGGCGCAATTTCAAGCGTTAGAGGGTAAGATAACATCTCTCGATAAAAATTTAGCTTCATTTCTGGAACTTGTCGGTTCCGGAAAAATTTTAGATGTAAAATTAATAGACGCCCTTGATAATTTAACAGGCATATTCAGTTTTAACGGCAAACTATTTAATGCCCAAATTCCGGAAGATTTATATAATGAGTTTGCCTTAAGTTCGCCTGCCGGCGCTAATGTCGGCATGAAGGTAAAATTACAGCTAAGCAAGATTGATAATAACGAGGTAACTTTTCGGATTGTTAACGATTTAAACAAAGGAAATATTCAAAAAGCTGTAGAATTATACGGCAAGGTATATTCCAATGATATTGCGGGTAATTTTAAAACCGTCTTAAACGAAGAGTTAAACCTTAATACTGGAAATATCGGCGTCTCGGTTAAAGGTAATTTTTTATTTATTCACTTCAATTTTAATTCAGGGTTGGGAAGCGGTACCGTTATCCTGACAACTAATCAGGTTGAAGGTAAAGAGCTTAACGATAAAAAGGACGGCAAAAAAAAATTAAACAAAATGCCTGCCGGGTATTCGTTTATGCTGGAAATAAACCTTGAGCCCCTTAGATACATTAAGGTATTTTCCTATTATTTTAACAGGACATTAACCGTTAATTTTAAAGATTATTCTGAAATTGCGCATAACGCCATAACTAAGAACATGAAAGTATTTAAAGATATGCTGTCATTAGAGGGAATTGCGCTAAAAGAAGTCTCGTTTTATAATAAGAATAACAATAAAAATACCGGCATGCCGAATGATGTTTTATTGAATCATAATATTATAAATGAAAGAATATAAAAATTATAATAATATTAAGGCTTCGGCTTTAAGGTACGATAAAGAAAAGGAAAACGCCCCAATTTTGGTTGCTAAGGGTAAGGGTAAAGTCGCCGAAAAAATAATAGAAATTGCAAATAAAGAAAATATCCCTGTGATAGAAAATAAAGCGCTTGCCGATATTCTGGACAAGCTTGACATATATGACGAGATTCCGCCCGAACTTTATAGGGTCGTTGCGCAGCTATTTGCGTTTATTTATAAATTAAACGAAAAAGCCTCTGATGATTTAAAATTTAAATCCCTTTCATAGCCGCCACAATCTCCCTTTGTCTTTTAAATATGTATTTAAACATTATATCCTGTTCTTTCGGTCCCAGGTTTATCAGTTGCGCGCCGGTTTTATATTTAAGATTGTCAAGCCTTGTTGCCGCCCTTATTTCCATTCTAACGGTTATTGCCCGAATATTTCCCGGGAATTCTATTTTTACTCCCTCCAATACCGTATGCTTTTCTATAGGAAAATCTAATAAGAACGAAATCCCTTCTCCTCCAATGTCGTAAATGTTTGCGTTAAAATACTTATTATTCAGGAAAAAACTTAATCCCACAGGCTCCTTCAAAGACGGTTCTATTCTGAAATATTTTCTTTTTTCTAAAGACAGTATTTCTAGAGGTTTGTAAATATTAAATTTAAAATAATCATTATTTTTCCTGAAGTCGTAAAGCTTCGATACAAAAAAGTGTTCGTTATTTTTAAATTTAAAATTAAGCTTAAGATATGATGACTCCAAAAGACTTAAGTTGCCGTTTTGCGGCATAAGGGAGTCTATGGTAATGTAATCCTCGGCTATTTTTATTATGCTGCTCGAATATGAGGTTTGCCCCGCCATGCCTGCCGCCCTGCCGAACTTCGTTTCGTTATTAAACGGAACAGGGGTAACTATAAGGCTTTTTTTTAAGTTGAGAAACCCTTTTAAAATACTGTCTATTTCCGGCCTTCTGGAATAAATATTTACATTAGGATCTTCTTTTAATTTTTTAATATCGAACATAATAGGCGTATTATATTTTAAATATTCTATAGTATAAATCAAGTTTTTAAATAATATCAATATTTTTTATTTTTTTATTTTTGCGGTATATTTTTCCTTTGTTTTAAAAAAGAGGGAAATTTTTTCCTAAAAACTTTATCGTCCTTTTTAAGAAGCGATAATGAAAGGGCAGTTAATCTTTTGTTTTTAATTTCTCTTCATTTTTGGCATATTTTTTGCAGACTATTTATTAAATTTTAAAATGTTAATAAAATCTAAGAGGTCGTTATTATGAACGGCGGTTCGTATGTTGCCTTAAGCGGAATAATTGCCGAGGGGCAAAAGCTTAATATGATTACGAATAATCTGGCTAATGCAAATACCGTCGGATACAAAAGCAGCGGTTCTCTTTTCGGTGAATTTTTATCGCGTAAAGCTATTCAGACTTTAGATTCCGGGAACAATAAGCCTTTTGTTGATAAGACTTATCCGATAATGCTTAACAGTTATATAAATGATTCTCAGGGACCCCTTAAAAAAACAGGCAACAGGCTTGACCTTGCAATAAACGGGGATGGGTTTTTTGTTTTACAAACGCCGGGCGGAATTAAATTTACAAGAAACGGGGTGTTTTCTCTAAACAGCGCGGGAGAGCTTGTAAATCAGAATGGTTTTCCTGTCCTAAACATTCGCAAAAGACCTATTTTTTTAAATGAAAGGGGTTCAAATATTACTATTACAAAGAACGGCATAATAAATCTAACAGACCCCCTGACAAACAATGAAATGTATTACGGACAAATTCTTACGGTAAATTTTAACAATCCGAAATATTTGTCTAAATACGGCGACACCATGTTTTCGGCAAACAAAAATTCCGGAGCGCCGGCCTTAAATAAAAACCCTGATATCTTGCAGGGTTATGTCGAGGAATCCAATGTAAACGAAATTAGGGACATGGCGGAAATGATAAATGTTTCCCAGGTTCACAACAATATGGTAGAAGTGTTAAAGTCATATTCAAATGTAAATAATACTACCATTAATACTATCGGCGCAGCGGTTTAACATGCTTAAATACTCTGCCGATCTTTTTATGGATTAACGGGAAAATGGGACAGATTTTAAATCTGTCCCATTTTCCGGAAGCATAAGTTTAAATTTTGAATTGTAAAGAGGGGGATTTTAAATGAGGGCGCTATGGACGGCTTCCACCGGTATGGAGGCGCAGCAATTGGAAATAGACAACATTGCAAACAATCTTGCCAATACCAATACGACGGGCTATAAAGAATCGAGGGTTAAC
>JAJYQZ010000316.1 GCA_021794335.1 bacterium | reverse complement strand
TCGAAAATATCCCCACCGCGCATTGTCTTGATAGGTTGGAAAATAGATAATAAATTTATTGAATAATATAAGTATATCTTTTTTGGCATTTATTTGTCAATCGGGGGGGGGGCTGTGTCATGCAAGTAGTTTTTATTTTATTAATAACTTAACAATTTAAAAAGGATATGTCAAGTTAAAATAATATTTAATTCTTCCTTGACAAACCTAAAATACAAAGATATAATATATTTATCTTTCTCGGATGTGCCGTATTTTCTTTATTTAAGGCTTTTAAGCCTCGATATGGCATATTAATTACTTTAATAAGAAGAAATTATTAAAGACGTATTTTATAACCTCACGGGGTTAAACCGGTTATAATCTCAATCTCCCCCCGAACGTGCCGCTTCAGTGCGACCTTTCCAAACTATTCATATGAGGACATCTCGTCTCCGTCCCCAATAATATTCCATTTTTTTAGTTAATTTTTTATATATATTTCATTTAATTCCGGGAGGTATTTATGTCAGAAATCTATCAGATTCTAAGCCTATACAAATCAATTCAACTTTGCTTGATAAACGAAAAAGGACGTATTCTCCTGAATTTCGCTACTTGTTTAGACGATATTGATTTTAAAAGGCTTACAAAAAGAAATCTTAATAATGGAATTTATTTTATGCCGGCGGTCGAATCTAATGTTTTATTTTTAGACGATTTGACGGCAATAGATGTAATTCCTTATCGTTCAATTATAGTGCAAACAAGCTCAAAAAAGTTCCAGGCACATATTTTTATTGATAAAATTATGTCTGCCGAACAAAGAACAAAGTTGCAGCGTATTTTGGTTAGGCGATTTAATGCTGATGTTGGGGCGACGTCGGGAATGCAACCAAGACGTCTGCCCGAATTCACAAATCAGAAATATCCAGAACGACCGTTAGTGAAGATTGCTAAAAATACAATAGCTAATTCTAATGTGCCTGTTCTTGATATTTCGAAAATAATTTGTGAAGAACCTAAAGTAAGTCAGCCTACTTATTTACCAAAACCAAACTACTCAAAAAAATCAAAATCTTGGAACGACTTTTTTACCGGCGACGCTTCGAGCGCAGACATGAGGTATGTTTTATATCTCTGCCGGCAGGGTTGGACGGATGAAGCTATTAAAGCTCAACTTCTCTTAGAAAGTAATAATCTTTATAAGAGAAAATCCGGACATGTCGAAGATTATCTCGATCGTACAATTTTAAAGGCTCGTTCTTATTTCGTTTAAAGGTTGTGTTTGGCTTTTTTCCGCTGCCGGAAGAAAGACAAGCACAACCCCCTTCCTAAAATAAAAATCCGCCGGAGTTTTTTACGCCGAAGCGCGTAAAAAACGGAGCAAGGATTTTTCCTCCCCCCACGGTAATCTTGCAACGTCCCTTCAGTATAAGCAAAGAAGTTGCGTCATTTTTTTTGACAAAAAAAAATGAATACTGAAGGGGCGGGCGAAAACCGCTAAAAAGATTAACATCTCAAAAAAAATTGAAAAAATGACAGGCAAAAAGTATTAGTGAGAGCGTTAATACTGCCGTAAAAAAATCAAAAACAGACGTCAAACTTTCGCCTGTTTTCATGTCTTATTGTGGCGCATTACAAATTTTCGACACCTCTTTTTATTTTTTTGACCGCGCCACGAAGGTGTCTAAGGTTCTACTTGACCGAGTAGTATCCTAATCTAAAGTTACGGTCACTAAAGCTCTTGCACCATCGGGGTTACAAAGTTCCCATTTTAAAAACTTTTACGAACTGATATTTTTGCTCAGATTGGGCTTGCTACACTACAATCTCCGGGGGCGATCCGGTATAAAGGCGCAGATGATAGGGTTGCGTTTACAATAAACGAAACAACAAAATTGGAGGGCAAATAATAATGTCTTTGAAAAATAATTTACGTTTTTACGCTGGGCAAGTTTCTAACAGACTTGAAGACCCGATGAAAGTATTATCCGAAAAATCAAAATTTAATATCCGAAGCGAGAGTGTTTCCATCGCTGAAGATTTTAAGCGCGCTGGGGTAAAAACCAAACTTGTTAAACAGTTAAATTTAGAAGATTTTAAAAAGGTTGCAGAATATTGGAAATCTAAGGGCTATACAGCAGGAACAATGCAAAATAAGGCTTCAGCATTACGCGCGATTTGCAATGCGGCAGGAAACGAAAATATAAAAAATATAAATAACGGTGAACTCGGTATTGTGTCAAGGAATGTTCTGAATCCAAATAACCTAAACGGAGCAGCCGTTATATCCGAAAAATCGCTTAAAAAAATCAAAAATCCCGAGGTTTCAGCTGCTTTGCGCCTCGAAGCCGCTTACGGACTCCGCCGAGAAGAATCGGCTCACGTTGTTTTCGAATTGACGAAGGGGCATGTAGTCACAGCCCCCGGAAAAGAAAATATTCTAACGATGAAAGGAAGCTGGTGTAAAAACGGCCGCCAAAGAGGAAAAATCACATTCAACGGAAGGCCGAACGGGGAATTGATTTTACGCGACGGCGGGGCGCTATTAAAGCAGGTTGCTGAATCCGTTAAAGGAATACGTATTGATTATCGCGTTGAGCAATTTCAGCGGAAAATAAATTATGCGGCCGACAAATGCAAAAAATTGGACAATAACCCCGATATACATCCTCATGCTTTAAGGCATAATTATGCGCATGAGCGGTATCACGAAATAACCGGCAGGGATTGTCCTGCTGCTGGAGGTATAAAATATTCCGAGATGAGTTCTAAAGAGCAGAAACAATATCATTCTGCCGCAAAAATAATCTCGGAAGAACTGGGGCATAGCCGGGAAACGATAAGCAGGACATATATTGGAAAATAAGGTAAATAGACACTAAACTTTTCAATTAGGTCTATTATCTATGAGCCAGCTCGTCTTTAATGCTGTTTTTATGCCTTTAAGACATTGTTCAATTAAATAGTTCTGATTTTTTTGACTCATTTTTTTTGCGGCAGCCTGGCAAAATGGAAATATCGTATTAACATAAACTCCTTTATACCATGCTTCTTTCCATCCTATGACATATATTTTAGCGCCTAATTTTTTCAAATTATTAGTTTTATGATTATTTCCGGCATAAGCCATTGTCGGTATCGAAACAAACATAACTACGAACGATAAGATTATAACGAACTTATTCATAATAAAAGCCTCCTTTAAATACCCTGAAGGGCGTTAATGATATTATTGCCAATTATATAAAATTATATAGAAAGTTTCCGGAAATTCAAGCGAGTTAAAATAATCTATTTCATTAAATAAATTATCGTGCAAGCTCGTTTAAAATAACTAATCTTGTTATCTGTTCATTATTGCCCAAAACATAACTTGATTATCTTTCCGTATAGTGCTATATTTTACGTATAGAGTAATTAATTTTTATGAGAGGCTAAAATGATACAAGTTTTAATTAAAAATAACGACCTTGCCGGAAAATACGTGGCATTGAAAAGTTTTGAAGACTCTACGGTAATCGGTTCAGGCGACAGCCCAAAAGAAGCATACGATGAAGCGCAAAGAGAGGGACATAAAGAACCCGTCATTACGTATATTCCAGTTAAAGATATGGTGCAGATTTACTGATGACTGCTGCCGAAATTCCTTTTACAAAATTTAACGATAACGATATAGCCCGGCCATGGCTGCCGGTTACAATTCATAATCCGCATACAAAACTATCCATAAAAGTATATGGCTTAATCGATACGGGCGCAGATGAATGCGCTATTCCGGCAGAATACGCTCCGCTGCTCGGTCATAATTTGCAAGCCGGTATCCGCAAAACAATTAGCACCGGCAATGGCGCAACTACCGCTTATGCGCATACATTATGCTTTAAAACCGACAGCATAGAAATAAACGACGTATTAATAGATTTTATGCCAAACTTGCACGTCGTATTATTGGGAGTTAAAAGTTTTCTAAGCAACTTTATTCTTACTGTTAATTATAAAAATTCCACTTTTAGCTTGAATAAACCTTAAAAAATCCTTTCAAATTTGCGTTTTATGGCTCGGAAACAGTCGGGTAGACATAAAACATTAACCGTTTTTATTATTTCTTTAATAGTTTTTTTTAAAGATAATTCACCAATGGTTCGCAAAACTTTTGCGAACCATTAACCGCATATAAATAAAGGCGTTGCGGGGATAATTCACAAATTCACAACAGTTTTTACCATATAAAAATAAATTTTAAAAATAGCATTCCAATCTTGACATATTTTATATATTAAGTTATAAATATATAACTTGTTTTAATGATAAAAATCTGAGACTAAATAGATATTTTGTCACAAATCCGTCACATTGGATTTTGAATAATCTTAAAAGTTAAGTAATATTAATAAGTTATGGTTTATGGTGTTTGGCTTTACAAGCCGGGGGTCACAGGTTCGAACCCTGTTCCGCCTACCATTGCCCCAATTTAAGCATGCGGTCAAATTTAGAATTCCCTTGACTTTTTCCTCTTATTTGTTTATCATTAAACAATCTT
>JAJYQZ010000304.1 GCA_021794335.1 bacterium | reverse complement strand
GAAGAAACATATCCTATAGGTTTGCCCAAAAAATACACCGCAAAGGACTATTTCAAACTTCCCGAAGGAAGCCCCTATCAATTAATCGAAGGAGAACTGATAATGACGCCGTCCCCGTTTACGGAGCATCAAGCCATATCTAGAAACTTAGGAATGATAATAGCTAATCATGTTAAGAAAAATAAATTAGGTTATGTTTACTATGCCCCCATAGATGTCTATCTCGATAACAGAAATGCTTACCAGCCCGACATAATATTCATCTCGAATAAAAATAGGGATATAATCAAAAAAACCGGCATAGATGGAAGCCCCGACCTTGTTGTCGAAATACTCTCCCAATCAAACGCATATTACGATAAAAAAGTTAAAAAAGAGGTCTATGAAAGAAGCGGGGTTACGGAGTATATAATCATAGACCCAAAGGCGAAAAACATAAACATATTTCGAAGAACGGCGGGGGGTTCCAAAAAATTCGATGAAATCTTATTGGTTAAATATAAAGATAAGGCGGCGCCGGATATTAAAACATTAGACTTAAAAATAAATTTAGGGGATATATTTACGGAAATTTAATTATTAACCAACTAAATTGCGTTTATTTTCACCCACCCAAAATGGTATATTTATTTTGGTTTGTCATATCTGAATACAATGCCTTATATAATGCTTTCACATTCTGCGAAAGATTATAACTCCATATTCTATCGCCGATATTGCTTTCCCTTAATGCAGGATTTATAAATTGTTTAATCTCGTTAATCCTGCCGGCGTAAAGATCGGCGTCTAAAAATCCGCTTAATTCCAGTATCGCGGCGTCGCAATGTTCATCGAAATAATGTTCATAATGTATTATATGCCTCGGTAATCCATCCGAATTTTTAATAGCTGACGATACATATTTTTCCCATAACCGGCAATTTATATTTTTTACAAAGAGTCCCCTATTTTGCAGCGACTTTGAAACATCCAAAGGATTGCGGACGCAGATTATAGTTGATATTTTAACATCGTTGCAGGACAGGCATGCTTTAATAACTTCTACCCAAAAGGGCAATGTAATTGACGCAATAGGGTCTTTCAGCACAATCCGGCTGCAATCTTTAAAACTTAATATCAGCTCGGCGGCTTTTTGTTTTAATTTTGGAAACAAAAAATTTGAAACGACTTTAGGCATTAAATAAGCGGCAAGCACTTTCCTGTTAAGAGAAACAAACGAGCGGTGTTCCCAATAGCCCGTGGGATTACCCGCATCCGCTTCTATTATGTCGGCTCCGTTGCCTATGGTGTAGCCCATTATGTTGACGATACGCGTCGTCAAAGAAGTTCCGCTTCTGTGCATACCGATTACCATGACAATATCTTTTAACATATCTACCTCCTCAGTTAGTACGTTAACGATTTAATAATCCGCGCTTTACAGGAAACGAAAACTTATGATAAATACTAATTAATTCATTTATTTTAGCCCTCGTCGTATCCAATATGTCCCTGTTCCAGCCCGGATATTCGGATACTACATGCGTTTCCATTTGCCTGTTTATGCCGTTAATACGCGTATGCGCTACGAATTCCCCAAAATCGGCGAAAGTAATATGATGAGTCAGCATATCGTTAAACAGGTATAATTTATACGGATATGAAATCCAGATATTTGTTAAATGAACGTTTAACTTTTTCATAAGCCTGTTTCCGATAAATTTATTTTTATAAATATATATGCGGAAAATCTTTACAAGACTTCCCGCATATATTTGCTTTAACTGCTATAGAGAGAGGATAGAGATAAAGCCAAAGACTTAAATTATTTATTATTTATTAAAATTAAAATTTCCCTGTCGCGATAACTATTAAAACTTAAAATTAGCGGTTAAATAAAAAGTTCTCGGCGCTCCGGGATCAGCTAACATTGCACCGGCGCTTTCTCCTCCTGTGACTCCGCTAAAATATGCTCCGCTTGAAATATATTGAAAAGCATTGTACTGATGATTAAGTAGATTATAAACGGAAAAATCTATGCCTAAAGTTTTAATATGCTGGTTTTTAAAGGCATGGGTCATAAATTTTATTCCGGCGTTTGCTATGTTATAACTTGGCATGGTTTGGCTAGTCGGGGCGCCTGTATAATTATTAAAAATATATTCTGTTCCGTTGTAAATATCCCAAAATCTCGGAGTTAAAGAAAAATTATAATTTCTAAATGGTATCTTGTAAGCAAGACCAAGGTTAAAAGTCAAATCAGGAACATTTGATACAGGGAGATTAGCATAATTTTCCTGAGTAACGCCTGAAATATATTGGGTATAGTTTGTATGTAATAGTTCAAGATTTGAATAAAGATGAAGATTTTTAACCGGATTATCTAATAAAGAAATATCAACACCATTATAATTTGCGGATGCATAAGCAAAATAAGTCGTATATACCGTGCCTTGCAATATTGTCATGGGGACAGCTTCATGTCCTAAATGATAAGTAAAATAGTTTGCGTTAAATACAAAACGATGTAAAAAATTAATATTAGATTTATTCAACAAAATTTTAAATCCTGCTTCATAATCCGTATCAAGAATTCCCGAAACGCTTCCCGGATTTGCTGCGGCAGCGGAGCTTGAAAGACCGACCGGATTTTGGACTGTTTGAGAAAAATTTCCATATAACCTGAGATAAGGGAAAAGTTGATAGCTTGCCCCTAATGACGGCTCGGTTCCGAAAATCTGCCTTGTATAACTGTATCCGCCCGTTCCGGTTGTCGGATTATTATAATTAGTAAATCTATTGTGATAACCAACCCAGTCCAAGCCTGGTGTAACCGTTAATTTGCCCAGATGAATCTCGTCTTGAATAAATGTTGAAAATCCGGTCTCGGAATATCTATCATATTGATAATTGCCAAACACTATAGGATTCCATGTTGCATATATATAATAGCCCCCAAATTTTACATCGTTATACGGCAAATTCAATTTAAAAGTGAGCCTGTTTCCATAATTATTGGAATAAGGGCTCCAGTTTTCTATGGCGGGCGGTACTCCGGGAATATAATTATTTACCCTATAATGTAAGCGGTATCCATGCCTGAACCACGGCATTTCAGAAAATGTCAGGTTTGGAGATAACCGCAAATTCAATTTAGAATATGCCAATAAAACTTGGGTCTTGATTATTCTCCACCACATATTATAAGGCAATGAGGAATAATAACCTGATGTTTGCTGGCTGTATAAGGGGGCGCCGGGAGCATTTAAACCTTGTGTAGTAACTCCTTGAACGGGGGAAACCGGAACGAAATTTGGACGATAAGCCGAAGTTCTTGTGGCGTAAGCTCCAAAGCTTAAAGAACCATTATTTAATGTTTTTATCGCCTTAGCAAAGAAAGCATACGAATGAGAAGGAGCATTAAAACTGCCCGTCCTGAAAGTATTTTCCCTGACATATCCGCCTGAAAAAATAAAATCCCAACCATTCGTCAAACCGGAACTTAAAGTAAAATTGGTATAATAAGTATTATAACTGCCCGTTCCAAGAGTTATTTCTGCGGAAGGTTTTACCGTCGGTTGAACCGGTACAAAGTTTAGAGTTCCTCCTATACTGCCATACCACCGATTATAAGGATTTCCCGGACCGTAAATTACATTTATACCTTCAATCATAGAAAGTATAGGAATCATGTTAGGCTGCCATGCGTTTCTCACATAATCGGTCATAGGAACTCCGTCAAATAAAACCATTACTTCATGACGGGCAATGGACCCGCTGGCAGAACCCCATCCTTGTGAAAGCCCCCTTACATATACTTGACTCCTATCCGATGGATTATTGCCGCCGTACGATCTTACAGAAACTCCGGGAGCCATTTGCAAGGCTTGAGCGGCATTGCCGGTGCCGGCATTTTCAATCTCATTTTTATTAATCACAACCTCCGATTGGGTTGATTCAAATATATCCTTATTCGAGATAACCCTGAGCTCTTTTTTTTCATAAGCAAGAAGTCTTCTAACGCCCGAAGAAGTTACAACGCCCAGGCTTATTACGCCATTAGAATTTTGAGCGAACGCAAAGTTGCTCCGGCCCGCTATAATAACAAAAAATAAAATCGGCAGGATTAATTTGATTAATTTAAGATCCTTCATTGTTTCCTCCTTTTTTAACATTAACATTATGTTGATCCCCTAAAATTAAGCTAAATTTTTAGTACTCCACAGAACCTGGACTAAGGTTTAAGGCGCGTAATAATCTATCAAAATAAAATACTAATGATTTTGATAATGCAGGCATATTTTATCAAAAGAATGTTACGCCATTATTACAATCATGTTAAATTACCGTTAATATTTGTTGCAATTTTGTTACAATAATGTTACGGGTGTAATATCCAATTTAGTTATATAAATTAGTTTGACAATCTCCGCTTAATGATATATTATTCTATATATGAATAATATCTATTCAAGCAATGAATCAATTTATAAAAAAAGGCTTCTGCTCAATAATGTTTTACCGGCGATAAAAAGTTTTCCCGTAACTGTA
>JAJYQZ010000153.1 GCA_021794335.1 bacterium | reverse complement strand
TAAAGCATACGATAAGTTTTTTTTAATACTTTCGGGATGGAAAGAAAAAATTAACGGATACTATACTAAAGACGAAATCTGCTTTATGAACGGACTTTTTATTATGGACGAACTTGCCGACTGCATAGATTTAAAAGTTGAAGAGAAAAACAGCCGGAAATCCCATGATATAAAACCCGCTGACGCAGTTAAATCAAACGGCATCGGTGACGGATATCCGGAATCGACGCTGTTTCGCAAAATAGAAAATATAAGCGACGCAGAAAACGCCGACTTTTCTGATTATAACGGCGCTAAAAATATATACGGTTACGTTTACGGAGAAGAAATGCATAGTAAAATATATGGACTCTACGACAAAGCGTTGAGATATTTTCAGCGCGCCATGGCTTATAACCCCAATAACCCCAGGTACCCTTACGAATATGCAAGATGCCTGAAAAATTCCGGTAAATCCGAGGAAGCCGAAATTTTTTTCAAAAAAGCATTCGATTTAAACTCTATATAAATATCAGCAGATTTTTCCGCTTATATCCCATTAATTTTTATCGACAAGAAATAATATATACAGTTTTCTTATATTATTACTTTGTTAATCTGCATTTTTTATATTTTGTCTTTCTATGCTTAAAATAAAGTTGATCAAGATATCCCTGTCCTTTTCCGAAATATTGTTTATATAGCATCCGATCCTGAATTTTCCGTCATTATTAATATAAGTAGAATGAATAATTTTTAAATCCATATGAATAATTTTATCTAAAAATTTTACAATAGTATTATTTAATAATGTTCCCTGTTCCATTTTTACATCGGAATTGAAAGATATGCCGTTCCACGATAAATCATACAGAGGATAAAAAAAGTCGTTATTTTGATATTTGCCGATGATAAAAGCCGCATTGTATTTGTCTGTTGAAACTCTTAGAACGCTTCTTTTTTCAACTATTACTATTTCTTGAGGTTTATAAATCAAAAAATTACTTTCGTCTCCCGAAGTTATTTCGTCTTTATATTTTGAAACGAAATATTTGTCCGCTATTTGATTATTTGCTTTCATATTAATTTTTAGATGTTCCGTCTTAGGCAGTATCTTGTTACCATAGAAAGGCATAAGGCTGTCTATAATTAAATATTTAGACTTTGTCTCTATAAAATAAGATTTAAAAAACTGGCCTTGGGGGAAAACGGTAATTCCAAGCTCAATATTTGACGTCAATGCATTATGGATAATCTGGTCGATTATTTCATTTTTTTTTATCCTAATAATATTTACGTTAATATCTATGCCACTATCCGTTTCTATTTTATCAACATCCATTTTAAATTTATCGATTTTTTAATTGCGTTTATTATTAAAAAAACAGCTATATCATACATAAATCTATATATAAATATACCACATAATGTGAAAAAGTAAAATATTATAGGCGTCAGTACGTCAGCAACTTTGAGCTGTTCTACGAGAATTTTTTTAATTTTCTTCATATATAATAAAAAAAACAGTTGTTTAAGATGCAAAATTTTTATTTAACGTTATACTTATTCTTACCTTCATGTTTGGATTTATATAATGCTTCGTCGGCGCGTTTTATTATATCGACGTCAGTTAAATCTTTTTCGTTAACGGACGTTATTCCGAAACTTGCGGTAATGTTTAAATCATCAAGGCAGTCCATTGCTTCTATGTCTTTTTTAATTCTTTTGACTATTTTAATAGAATTTTCGGTGTTTGTTTCAGGAAGAACCAATATAAACTCGTCTCCGCCGTATCTTCTGGCATAATCGACGTCTCTTATATTCTCTTTGAGTATAACGCCTACAGCTTTTAAAACTTCATCTCCTTTTATGTGTCCTAATCCATCGTTTACGTTTTTAAAACCGTCTAAATCCATCATGATAACCGTTAAAGGCTTTTTATATCTTTTGGATTTTTTAAGCTCGTAATTTATTATACTTATTATTTTTCTTCTGTTGTAAATATTTGTTAAAAAATCTACTTCCCAAATCAATTCAAGCTGTTTTTTATTGTTTTCGAGTTCGTTAAAAAATACATCGGTTATATCGTCTATCAATTCTATATATAAATTGTCCGATATCTTTTTTAAGATAACGGTATTGTATGCATTTCCGTTAAGTGTTTTATGCACGTGAAGCGTCGTAAATTTGTCAACTTTTTTATTTAACATTTCATACATAGGGCATATTTCTCCGCATTCATTGCAAGGCCTGATATTTTTATGCGTATATTGAAAGCATTTTGTTCCCTTTTTTAACGCTCCGAAAGTTTTTACGGCACATTCGTTTGCATGTATTATTTCGTTATCCGAGTTAAGAATTAGAACGGACGATGGAATAAAATCTGTTTTTACTTTCATTAAATGCCCCCGTTAACGTTAAAAATCCGTTAATTAATTTTATTTTTATTCCTCATATAATTGCCAGAATGTTTCTCTTACTCCCTTTTTTGCCTTTATGCCGTACATTGCATTGTCGGCGTGAACCAGCAATAGATACGGCGGCTGTTTATCTATAGGGTAAAGGGTAATGCCTAAACTTATTTTTAAATAAATATCGTTTCCTTTTATAACAATGGGTTTAGCAAATGCCTTTTCTATTCTTGGAATAAGTATATACAAGTCGTCCTTATTTTTTAAATCCTCCATTAATATAACAAATTCGTCTCCTCCAAGCCTGACCAAGTGGTCTGTCTGCCTTAAAATATTTTTTAATCTTTTTGCAAATTCTTTTAAAAGATTGTCTCCCTCATCGTGTCCGAAGATATCGTTAATTTGTTTAAAGTCGTCGAAATCTATCATTCCTACGCCGACATAAGTTTTACCTCTATCAGCCCTATTCATCGCTCCTTCCAAAAGCTGAGTAAGAAGAAGCCTGTTAGGAAGTCCGGTAAGCGCATCGTGGTGGGCAAGATATTCCGATTTTCTTTTCTCTTTTTCAAGTTGATTTTTGATATCTATCTCGTTAAGACTGTGTGATAAAAGAGCTGATATTTTAGAAACAAATTCCAGTATATCCCTGTCAAAGATATTCTTTTTGTCGGAAATCAAAGTAATAACTCCCCACACCTTGTCAGCCCTGTGGATGGGGGCGGCGCAAGCAGAGTGCCACTCATTTTTTATCAGAAAATCAAGATACGGCTCAAGAAGCGGGTCAGAAATATGGTCGTTATTATAAACTATGCGATTTAAACATACTGCCCTTTCGGCAAGCGTCAAAAACTTTTTATCGCAGTCCGCGTTCAATTTTATCTTCATTAGTTCTTGCGTTCCTCTACCTCTGGCTGATATATATTTGATATTCCTATCTGATTCAAGCCTGCCTATCCATACTGCGTTAAAAATGCCGCTTTTTTGCAATGCGACAAGCGTCCTGTGAAAAACGGCATTCTCGCTTTCGGGGTTTAATATTAAAGAAACTTCCTTGATTAATGATTCATATAGCTGTTTAAGCAACTTTATTTTAGATTCGTTTGCAAGTTTTTCGGTAACATCAAAAATAGTTGCTACAGCTATCGACTCATTCTTTTTATAAATTAACGTAAGACTGACCTCGATATCCCTTATTTCTCCATTTTTCAAAGGAAATTTAATCCCTCTGAAGGTTTTATCTTTACCTTGCTTGAATTTATCCAAAAGTTTAAAAATTATATCCTTCGTAACAAACGGGTTGATTTCATCCATGGTTTTGCCTATAACTTCGTTTTCGGCATATCCGCCGTATTTTATAGCTGATTCGTTTACATCCTGCAAAACAAGAGTTTCTAAATCAAAAGTAAACATCGGGAGGGAATTATCGTAAAACATGGATTTGAACTGTTTTTCGCTCTCCATTCTATCCGTTATATCATGTCCTACGGCTATAGACAGCAGTCTTCCGCCTTTTTCGTCAAAAATAGGTATCTTTGTAATATCAAAGATATGAGATGCTTTATTTTTATCGTAAAGTTGAAGTAAAAAATTATTGGGTTTTCTTGTTTCCCATATTATTTTGTCGGTATCTTCGACCGTTTTAAAGAAATCTTCCGTTTGAAAGGATAAATTTTTTAATTGTTCATCCGTTTTTCCCATGGTAGAAATAATTTGGGGACTATAATGAAATTTCTCTGCGCTTTTGCTTGCCGTTATATATACTCCCGAATGGTTTTTTACTACAATGGTATCGGTAGTATATTCCATTATTGCGTCAAAAAGTTTTTTTTGCTCCGATAATTTTAAATCTCTCTTAGCACTCATATAAGACGATAAAAATATCGAAGAAATGATTATGAATGTGCCGAAAAAAAATATTATATTAAACCTTCTCACAACATAATTGAAATCACCTGTAAAATAGACTATTAATGCCGAAAATATTAAAAATATTACTCCCGTCGTCAGCCCGATTAAAAATTGCTTAGATTTAAAGACGTTCACAAATATACCCCACTCCTTCCTTTCTCTCTACCTATATAATGATAATATAATAATGATATAAATCTACAAATTTATTTCAAATAACAAATAAAAATTTATATTATATAACTTTAAATAATATTTTTATTAACTGATTAAGATATTATATAATCATACCCCCCCCCCGCCGTCAAGAAAAA
>JAJYQZ010000209.1 GCA_021794335.1 bacterium | reverse complement strand
TAGACTGCGAAAGATGCCCGCATTATAAAAATTAAAAGGAGAGAGTAATGTTATTATTTACGCCTAATGTGTCATTTTTAGTAGCATTTTTAGCGGGATTATTTTCTTTTATAAGCCCGTGCGTGTTGCCTTTAATACCGTCTTATCTGTCTTACATATCCGGCTTATCCATGGATAAATTATTAGAAGATAAAAGCCGTCAAGCTAAAAGCATAGTAATAAAACATTCTTTGGCTTTTATATTTGGTTTTACGATAATATTCGTTCTTTTAGGCGTATTTTCTACTACCGTGGGTTCTCTAATCCATTCTGTATGGGTTATGCGTATTGCCGGTGTTTTTATTGTTATTATGGGCTTATTTATATTAGGCGCTTTCAATAAACTAAAACTCTTTTCTTTTATGCAAAGAGATGTCGCCGTAAATATCAAAAATAAACCGCTGGGACTCATCGGCTCCGCTCTTGTGGGCATTGTATTCGCTGCCGCATGGACGCCGTGCATCGGACCGATACTTGCGTCTATCCTTTTTATAGCTTCAACCATGCACAATACGGCGGCGGGAGCCGAACTGCTGTTTGTTTACGCTATGGGGCTCGCCGTTCCTTTTTTTATAAGCTCCGTGTCGTTAAATTTATTTTTAACGACTTTTAAAAAGATAAAACCGTTTATAAAAATAATTTCAATCATAAGCGGTGTTATTTTAATAGCCGTGGGTTTGCTAATATTTTTCAATTATTTATCTATAATATCTTTGTATTTCGGCAATGCTTTTCATTACAATATCCCGTATAACGGATAAAAGGAGTGTTAATTATGCAAGAAAAAACGCCTATTAAAGACAGAATATTTTTAAAACTTATTAATGCTATATTTTATGTAATATATGGTTATTTTGATCCGCCGGATATAGCAACATCTTATTCTATAACTATTAATCATTACAAAAAAGCGGGAGCAGGCAGTAATAACATAAAATAAAAAATCAATTAAGGTGTGAATCAATGCCGTATATTTTATTAGGTTCGGACAAACCAAAAGTTTATATTAAAATTTGTAAAGAATCGGAAAGCGAACTTTGCCATATCAAAGAAACAGACTTTATCAGATATATGTCTAATTGCCATGAATGTTTATATTTTGCGATATGTTTTTTGTCGCAGAAAAAATAATTTAAAAAATCTGTATCTTTTTATCTTTAAAAATTCAGTATCTCAAAAAATAGCGTATATATGATATAGGCGGCTGAAATTTCGAGTCTCTCCCGAAACGTAAAGCCGCCCATAAAAAGAAGGAGTATCAAATTGGGGAAAACATTAATAATAGTTGAATCGCCGCATAAAGCAAAAACAATATCCGGTATTCTAGGGGTTAATTATATTGTTAAGGCATCTATTGGACATATAAGAGATTTAGAAAAAAATAACATATCCGTCAATTTAGAAACCTTTAAGCCGAGATATGAGATTACGCAGGATAAACGTAGGACGGTAAAAGAATTAAAAGACTATGCCGAAAAATCGGATAATGTTATTATCGCAAGCGATCCAGACCGCGAGGGCGAGGCTATCGGCTGGCATTTAACGCAGGCGTTAGAGCTTAAAAGTTATAAAAGGGCGGAGTTTCACGAAATAACCATAAAAGGTATAAAAGACGGTCTTAACCATTTAAAAGAGTTAGATATGAAGTTGGTGGCTGCTCAAGAGGCAAGACGCGTATTAGACCGCTTTATAGGATACGGAATATCGCCTAACCTTTCAAGCCATATTGATAAAGCAAAATCCGCCGGCAGAGTTCAGACCGCAGCGCTTAAAATTATAGCCGACAGAGAAAATGAAATAGTTAATTTTAAGCCTGAAGACAGATATAAAGTAGAATTAGACTTAAAGCAAAATGCTAACGCCTTTATGGCTACCGTAGTCAGAAAAAACGGCGAAGAAAAAAATACTTTTTTAGAAATTAAAGATAAATCATTAGTTGATAAAATAGTTAGTTATTTGCAAGACAAACCCGCGGAGATAATATCTATTGCGCATAAAGATATTAAACGCAATCCGTCCGCTCCTTTTACGACATCCACTTACCAGCAGGCGGTAAATTCAATGTTAGGCATCTCAAGCGAAGACGCTATGAAGATAGCTCAGAAACTTTACGACGGCGGTTATATTACTTATATGAGAACAGACAGTGTAAGGCTCTCAGACGAAGCGGTAGATATGGCAAAAGAATATATTAATTCAAAGTTTGGAGCGCAATATTTTACTAATCATATTTATAAAAATAAAGACGGAGCGCAAGACGCTCACGAGGCGATAAGACCGTCGAATATTCATCAGTCTTTATCGGGTTTATCCGGCGATGAGTTAAAGGTATATTCTCTGATATTCAACAGGTTTATAGCGTCTCAGATGTCCGCAGCTATTTACGACCAAACCGTTATAACCGTAAAAATTGGCGAGTTAATCGCCGAGGCTAACGCGTCCGTTATGAAATTCAAAGGCTATCAGGCAGTTTACAAAGACGAAGACGATAAAAAAGATAATATATTATCAGGCATTAATCAGGGCAGAGTTGATGTATCAGGCATAAATATCAGGAATTGGAAGACTAAGCCGCCGGCAAGATTTACGGAAGGTTCTATTATTAAAGAATTAGAATCTAAAGGCGTAGGCAGACCGTCAACGTATGCAAATATTATGAAAACTCTTAAATTCAGAGATTACATAACTATTAATAGTAAACAAATAATTCCGACAGTTCTTGGCAAATCGGCGTTAGAATATCTTATAAAAGAGTTTGAAGACTTATTTTCAATAGATTATACCGCTAAAATGGAAGAAAAGTTAGACGAGATAGCTAAAGGCGATACAAAATATACAACTGTCGTAAAAGAGATTTATGATAATCTTAAAAGTCATAATATAGATTTTAATAATAATTTTAGCCCGTCCGAAAAACAAATAGCTTTAGCCGAAAAGTTATCTAACGAACATAATTTAGTTTTACCGGTAGATTATAAAACTAACGGCAAGTCATGTAAGGATTTCATAGATAAGGCTATTAAATCTAACCCGTTTAAGCCGTCTGAAAAACAGATAGCTTTAGCCGAAAAAATCTCTCAGGAGAAAAATATAGAACTCCCGGACGGATATAAAGATTCTATGGATATATGTTCTAAGTTCCTAAAAGAACAGTTCGGCAATAGCAGTCATTCAAGCGGAGGTAAAAAAAGTCAAGATAAGCCTGATTTTAAGCCGTCTGAAAAACAAGCGGCTTATGTTGAGTCTATTGCTCAAAAGAAAGGCGTTAAGCCGCCTAAAGGGTATAAAACTGATTATAGAATATGCAAACAATTTATAGAGGAAAATAAATGATTCCCGATAAAATTTTTAACAATATATCTAGTTCATATAAAAGCTATCCCTATAAGTCTGATATTTATGTCTTAAGAGATGAAAATAATAGCGGATACATTTATACAGGAATTGGGGAAGATGTTAATAACAGCGCATTAAATGAGGAAATAGAGTTAAGCGGACATGTGTTATTTTTGCCTTTATTTTACGAAAAAGACTTTGCAATATATTTTATATCCGGGTTTTCAAAACCTATATCGGTAAAAATGATTTCACATTCAACGTTAAAACTTTTAAATCTTTGGTGCGAAAACGATAAAGTTACGCCTGTTTTTTTTACAACGGTAGATAGGCGCAATAGCGGAGAAAAAGAAATAGATAAAAATAAAAACAATTTTAAAAAACCGTTTATTCATTTTCTATTTAATAATTAATATTAATTTTTAAGGAGGCAAATTATGGCAAGCATAAACAAAGTGATTTTAATCGGTAATTTAGGTAAAGCCGGAGAGCTTAAATATTCTCAAGTCGGGCTGCCTTATTCAACTTTTTCTTTGGCGGTGAATAAGTATTATAAAGATGAATCAGGCGAAAAGCACGAAAAAGTTACTTGGGTAAACGTCGTTGCTTTCGGTAAAATTGCCGAGAGTGTAAATAAGTTCTTAACTGTCGGTAAACAGGTTTATGTCGAAGGCGAACTCAGTATTGAAAAATATACCGATAAAGAAGGCGCTGAGAGATATGCCACTAAGATTATCGCAAGAACGATACGAATTTTAGGCAAACTAGACAAAGATGAGGAATCTGTTGCTGACGCTACAGCAGAAACTGCGTCAAATGAAATGCCGGCATCCGAACAAGGCGGACAAGACGAAGATGCTCCGTTTTGATCTATACCTTAAAAATTCAGTATCTCAAAAAATAGCGTATATATGCTATGAAAGTAAATTTAATAATTATTATATTATAAGGAGAATTTGAAATGACAGAAGAAAGAAAGCCTTTAACAGCTGAAGAACAGAGAATTAAATCAGAAGAGTTTAGAACCAGAAGAAATGAAATAAACGCAAAAAGAGCAGAGGTCGGCAGAAATTTGCTTGACGAAATTGATGCGCGTATAAGAAAAGGAGAAGATATCATAATCCCCGCAGCGCAGTTTAACGGCGGAAGATTTGTGTTTAGAAGAGACAGCTTTGATACGCCGACTAATTATAAAACTAAGTTAATGCTTAATTTCGTAAGATATTTTGACAATGCTTTGAGCGTTATCAATAATA
>JAJYQZ010000038.1 GCA_021794335.1 bacterium | reverse complement strand
GATTAGGATATTCTTTTTAATTTTATGCTAAATATATATAATGTATAAAAAAATACGACAAAGTCTATAGAATAGTTTAGAAAAAATACAGAATTTTATTTAATTTTATATCATTTCTATAAATTTTTGCGGAAAAAAGAACAAAAAGCGTTTTTTATTTGAAGATTTTATGAAAAACATATCCAAAAAAACCAAAATTAGCATTTTATCCGCTCTATTGCCTTTTATTGCGATTTTCTTTATTTTTACCGCAATATTTATCTTAGGATATCAGAGCGGTTTAACGGCTTACGCCGAAAGGTTGAATAGAGGAATAGCTCTCATCCGGTATCCCTCTCAGCCGCCGTCTTATTACTATGCCGGCGTCTGGAACGGTCAGACGGTTTATTTACAGCTCGTTCCCAATGTTACCGTCGAATCATTGCCGGATGCGACACTCGTGGGAACCCTGTCGGACTTTTATACCAATCAGCCATCTTATCTTTCTCCGCCGTATGCCGAACTTAACGGGGAAAACATGAACGTGTGGACTGCTCCCTCGGAATTCCCCGGAGAATATGTCGTGCATAACGGAGACGAAGGTTCTCAGCCCACATACGGAACATGGATAATTGTCGGGTCGGAAGCCGCTATTCCAACGCCGCCCCCTCAGCCGCCTTTGCCATATCCTCAGTCTTCATATTATCCGCCTACAGTCGTATCTCCGCCCCCTCCGGCAAACGTAACCGTCTCGACGCCGTATTTTATCGTTTCTATAGGCGAAGGGGTGAGCGTTTATTATGCGTCTTCCGCCGCGGGATTTGTTTTTAGTTACAACGGACTTTATTTTAGCTGGATAAATAATGCGTGGGAATATTCTAATTATTCTTACGGCCCATGGCTGCCTTTAACACCGGTTATCGTTCTTCCGCCTCCGCTTTTATACGGCCCTCCGCCCCCCGTTTTTGCTTACAAGCCTTATTTTTTGTGGTGGAGAAGGCGCATAGGTCCATGGTACCGCGTGTATCACCCTGCATGGTGGTATAGACATCACGCTTATATCAGACATTATAGAATATGGCAAAGACGCGTACTGCCGTTTTATGTCCGCCATCCGTTTTACCATGGCAATATGCACAGGATAATAAGACCTGCGGGCGGAAGGTTTATTTTTCCAAAAGGGGTTCATCCTGTAATCGGCAGAGGAGGGCGGGCAATATACCCGCCGCATATACGGCCGGTTCCGTTCAGAAGACCTCACGCGCCCGTGAGATTCAGACCGGTAAGGCATTTTAAACCCGTTAAACCGGTTATGCCGGCGAGGTATCCGCACCCGGCTCCTCCTCCATATCCGGTTCGCGGCGTCCATCCGCCTGTCCGCCCGTTTCGCCCGATCAGACCTCCCGTCGTTAAGCCGCCTTCAGGTCCGGTTTACACCACGGGTCCGATAATGAAACATCCTACGGGAGTTTATAGGGGTATAGGCATTCCGTTCCATAAGCCGGTAAATAAGAGACCGCCCGTTTACCGTTATGTACCTTCAAAACCGGTTAAACGCCTGCCTGTACAGGCGACTCCAAAACATAAGTTCGGACATGTAAAACAGCCGCAACCAAGGTTCGCAGCGCCGCCGAACAATTTTTACCATCCGGCAGGCCGTCCAAATATGTTCCGTCCGCCAAGCCCTGCCAGGACTACCCCCAAACGTCATTCGCCTATAATACATCGGAGGAAGCGCAATAATTTCGCATTTCCGAGTATAAAAGGCAGACCTGCGCCTCATCCTCGTCCGCAAGGTCCGCAAAGGCGAAAGAAGAAGAAAATAAAATAATAAAATAATGCAATAATAATAGTTATGGGTGTAAATTTTCTATCGTAAATTAAAAAATATTGATTATTTATATATAATTATTTCGCTTACAGGCGGTTTAGTTAATGGATTGATTATTCAATCCATTAAATTAATTAAGGATATAAATAAGAAAAGGAGGGGTCATGAAAAAAATTCAAGCAATTAAGCTATCGTTATTGGTTTTACTTTCTTTAGCGGTTGTTATTTCTTTTGCCGGCTGTGCAACAATCATGGGAAAAAGCGCGCCTGCAAATGTAAGCATCCGTAGCTTTCCTGAACATGCAAAAGTTAAGGTTACAAATTCTGAAGGCAACTTGGTGTATGAAGGAACAACGCCGACCATGATATCGCTGAAAAAATATGACGGTTATTTTTCCGGTCAGACTTATACGATGACTTTTTCCAAAAAGGGTTACCTGAAATATGTTGCCACCGATGGAATGAAGGTAAACGGCTGGTCATGGTACATCGAGGGCAATATAGTGTTCGGCGGTATAATCGGATGGTTTATCGTCGACCCGCTTACAGGAGCTATGTGGAACGTAAATAGCCATCATATTGATGCTACCTTGGTCGGCGCCCAATCAAAATAGGCAAAAATCTTAAATAACAAAAATCTTAAATAAAGGGAAATATAAATGAAAAAACTTTTTATTTCGATTGCGATAATGCTTTTGCCGTTTATTCTTTCGGGTTGCCCCGTTACGGTTTTGCTATCCTCAATGCCCGGAAAGGTTAATTTGGCATATATCCCCAAACCGAATGTCAAGCCTTTAGCGGGGTCTAAGAATATAGCCGTCCATGTTGCCGTGTCTGACTTAAGGAAGCATAAAAAGGTCGGCAATAAGAGGATTTTCCCTTCGGATATAGTAATGGCGGCAATTTATTCAAAACAAAACATTGCCTATGTATTTAAAACTGCTTTAGAAAAAGAATTAAAGGCAAAAGGCTTTAAAACAGGGTCTGGCTCCAACGCTAATGTAAATGTTCTTGCCGATATTACATACTTTTATAACAACTATGGAATTGGCTTCATGTCGCAGAGCGCCGTCGCTAAAATTGCATTTTCCGTTAATGTGGTTAATAAGGAGGGAAAGATTATATATTCCAACAGTTATATCGCACATGGGAAATTAAGCGGCACAGGGGTTATTATCGGCAGCAGCATGGATGCCGGAATTGCTCTAAATAAGGCGCTGAAGAAGGGCATAAAAAAATTATTCTCCGACAGGAACTTTATAAATTCTCTTCTTAGCGCTAAACAATAACGTAAATTTATTATATTTTTATAATTTGCAACAATATCGTTTTACTCAAAATTGCCGATAGAAATCTCTAAAACGGCCTTAAGATTATATGAACACTGGATTCCTGCTTACGCAGGAATGACTTTGTGGATATTTAACTTTGCACCCAACGGGTGTCATTCCCGCATATCTTTTGCCTGCGTTTATCAAAGCATGTCTTTGATGCAGGCAAAAGATGCGGGAATCCAGTGTTATTAAAACATTGCAATATTTTTAATAATTTCTATCGGCAATTTTGGGTTTTATTTTGCTTGCAGTAAAGCCGCGGTAAATTTAGGGTCATTAAACAAGATATTAACCCCGTTCTGCAGCGCGCGATTCAGAGCCACTCCAGCATTACTTCCCGATGCAATCATAATGCCGCCATTTTCGCCTGTCGCAAAAATTTTACGGTGGAATAACTGCTCGCCTTGCTTGTTCTTTACGATAACCGTCATATTTAATTTAGCTACGGCACTGCCGGAAATAAATCCCATATTGAAGTTGTTATAGAATTTCGTAATGCCGACATTAACTAAGACAATAGCGTTTTTCCCAATTTTAAAGCCGCGCGCCTGCAGTTCTTTTTCAATGGCATTACGGACAGTGCCGGCCACGTTTTTCTTGGCATAAATCGGCGCCATTACCATGCCGAAGCCGTTTTTCTTGTTGCCGACCCTCTTATTCTTGCGCAGGTCTTGAACGTGAACCCCGACAATTACATTACGAGCCGCCTTTAATTTCCTTACGTTGTTCTGCGGTCCATAGTGCAAAGGAACGGATGATGTAGTTAGAGCACACCCGCTAAGTATCGGTATAACAAGTAAAGTTGAAATAACAACAATAAAAGTTTTATTAATTTTATTAATCATATTGAAATCCTCCCTTATTAACTAAAACTAATTAATTAAAGTAAAGCGCAAGCAAAAACAGGGCGGGGAAAACCCGCCCTGAATGCTTAAATGCTGTGCGTTATTTGTTGCTTCTTTATATATCTTTTTTAACAACCGGAAACTTTAATAGAATTTTAGTCTTGACTTTAGGGAATAGTTTAAAGTCCTACAAAGTGCTCTATAGCTAATTGTCAGGGTGGGGGGGTGTCCACTATGATTAGCTGTTTATTGTAAAATAAAAAAAGGCTTCTATGTAAAAACCTTGATTTCATAATTAACCCCAGTGCTTATAAAGAGGTTAAGCTTAAATAAATAACTATTTATTAAGTATTTGATAAGTATATTCTAAATTTATACCACATTTTTTAAAAAAAGCAAATTTAGAAATATCCTAATTTATTTTTTACCAAGTTTAAATAAGGATTTACCGACAATCGGCAATTTTGGGATTAAAATCGTTATTGACAAAATAAAAGGATTAATAGTAATATATATTAGTTTAATTTCCAAATTTTAGGCGCGTAGCTCAGGGGTTAGAGCACTACCTTGACACGGTAGGGGTCGGCGGTTCGAGACCGCCCGTGCCTACCAGTAAAAACCGCAGTAAATAAGCACTTCCAGAACTTGACAATCAATT
>JAJYQZ010000060.1:1472-4668 GCA_021794335.1 bacterium | reverse complement strand
ATTTCCCAACATTTAGCCGTTTTAAGAAATACCGCAATGGTCGATTACAAAAGAGAAGACAATAAGCTTTTGTATTATTTAAAAAATTCTAAAATAAGACAATTAATAAAAGACATAAAAGAGATCAAAGACGCAAAGGATTTTAAGGATATAAGAATATCTGACGATATCTTTCCTGAAACAGATGGCGGCACGGGTCCGTGAGCAGCACCGCTTCCATAGTTTAAAATTCAAATTTCCACGTAGCGTTTTTTTATTTTTTAGAAGGTTATTTTTTGCTTCTGCAAAAAATAACCATGTTGGAATTATGTCAAAAATTAATCAATAAAATATCAAAAAGATCGACGAATATTTACACCCTAAAAGTTGCGAAGCGACTTGATTAAAATATATAAATATGAGGAGGTATTTTAAATGAGTGAAGAAACCAAAAATCCTATCACAGAAAAGATTGAAAGCACCAAGGGGGGGCATTTTTATAAGGAAATCATGAAAGATTTCCGTATTAAAGAGTCCCTTCACGGTTGTTTGAATTGCGGAACCTGCGTGGCTAATTGTCCCGCCGCCGCTTTTTACGATTATTCCCCGCGTGAAGTCTGCCAGATGATTATTGAGGGCGACGAAGAAACGATAGAAGAGTATATGAAGGGCAAAATTTGGAATTGCGCCCAGTGCTATAGTTGCAAATACAGGTGTCCAAAAGAAAACTCCGCAGCGGATATCGTTATGGCTATGAGAGAGATTGCCGTTAGAGAAGGTCTTGCGGCAGAAGCGCTTGCAGGTTATACAAGAATTGCAAAATTGGTTCTTACAAGGGGAAACCAGTTAGCTCCCGATATGCTTTCTCCCGATGCATTTCCCGATTGGGGTCCCAGAATGATAGAGTTGTCATCCAAAAAAATGGAGATGAGAGAGGAACTTTTTGAAGGGTTTCCGGGCATGAATGTCGTAGATAGAGCATGGGCGGCCGAAGATTATACTATATACGAAATGCAAAAGATATGGGAAGAAAGCGGAGCGCTCGAGAAGGTTGGAACGGTGTTCCCCTTTTTAGTCGATATCGTTCAAGAGGATATGGAGGACAAGGCGGAAGAAATGGAAGCTAAAATTCAGGAAAAAAAAGAAAAATTGGAAGCGTCTAAAAAATAAAATAAACTATATCTAAAAAGACTGCATTCCCGCTGAAGCGGGTTGGGACAAGGTTAAAGTTTTATAAAAATATTATAAATTTTGGAGGGCATTATGTCTTATGAAATAAATGATGTCAAAACAGGAATAAACCATGGGAAAGGTATGAATTACCATGTTCACGATATAAGAGCCGAGATGAAAAAATTAGAGGAAGAGGGCGAGATTAAGATTGCCCATCTAATCGGTCCTTATAAAGAAGAAGAGGTTATGTACGGAATAAAAAAGAGGGTTCCTTTAGATATGCATTATCAGCATAAAAGCTGCGGACAGTGCGCCAATCTTCCGGGGGTTCCAAGGTCGAATTTTTATTACAGGGATAAGCTTGGAATTAAATATTACAACGATATGCAGCAAACTTCTTGCACCGCCTGGAATTATCATGCATCAGGACTCGGCAATCTTGTTCAGTTAGCATCCGTTGCCGCCAGAAACTGGCATAGGGCTTATGAAGAAGGCTATAATTTCACGATACACTGCGTTACAAGTTTCGGCAACTATCTTGAGATGAGGCATCTTCTTGTCGGCAATAAAGAACTTAGGGATTCCGTAAAGAAGGTTCTTGCAAAACTCGGGAGAGAACTTGTTATCCCTGAAGAAATTATTCATGACAGTGAAATTGCGTATGCCCTGAGGGATAAGATACTGGCGAGCGCCGATCCAAAAAGACTCGAAGGGATTAAAGGATTAAGGGCTGTCGAACATTACGGATGCCATTTCTTTAAGCAGGTATCGGACGATATTATCGGCGGAAAAAGGCCGATAGTTGTCGGAGGTCTTGCTTCCACGCTGGGCGTTCAAATGGAAGAGTATTCAAAATGGTTTATGTGCTGCGGCTTCGGCTTCAGGCATATTCTTGTCAATAGGGAATTTACAAGGTCCGCTCAAAACATTAAGCTGAAAGCCATTAAACAAGAGGTAGATCCCGATATGATATTAGTTAACTGCACAGGCTGCGGAACGACTTTTGATAAAACGCAATGGATACAAAAAGCCGTCGGGGAAGATTATCATTACCCGGTCGTATTCTATTCCCAGCTTGCGGCGCTTGCTTTAGGCGCTCATCCGTTTAAAGAAGCCGGTTTAAACTTTCATGTAACGCCCGTCGAACCGCTTTTAGACAAGATGGGTATAGCATATAATTAAATATAAATATTAAATTATTAAATAAGGGGACAGACTTAAGTCCGTCCCCAAAACAACATTTAAAAAAGTAAAATTATATTCATTAAAGGAGGTATTTTAAGGTGAAAACTGTTTTGGTAATCGGCGGAGGAGTTACTGGACTTAAAGCTGCATCGGAACTTGCAGGAATGGGTTATAATGTTTCTTTGGTTGAAAAGGAAGATTATTTGGGCGGGCAGGTAGTAAAGCATAAATATTATAAGCTTGCACCGGATTTAAGACCGGCGGGAGATGTAATAGACCCTGTTATTAAAGCCGTAGAAAGTAATTCGAATATTAAAGTGCATAAGCATTCGCGCGTAGTAGCCGTTTCCGGCAACGCCCCCGAATTTAAAGCAAAGATAAAAAATTCAAAGGGCGAAAGCGAGGAGACTTTTGGGGCGATTGTCGTGGCTACCGGATTCGAACACTTTGACCCGATCGTAAAGCAAGAATACGGCTATGGAAGATTTAAGGATGTCGTCACAAATTCCGAGGTCGAAGAGATGCTTAATCCTAACGGTCCGACAAAAGGGGAATTAAAAAGACCGTCAGACGGTAAGGTTCCAAAAAAGATTGCAATCTTTCAGTGTGTCGGTTCCCGCGATAAGCAGGTAGGCAACCCTTATTGTTGCAGGGTAGGCTGTGTCGTTTCCACAAAGCAGGCAATAGAAATAAAGGAAAAATATCCCGATTCCGAGGTTTATGTTTATTATATGGATATGAGAATGTTTGGAAGGGGTTGGGAAGAACTTTACGGTAAAGCCATGGAAGATTACGAAGTAATATTCACCAGAGGCAGAGGCGCGGAAGTTACGCTTAAGAATCAGCAGCTTTCATTAAG
>JAJYQZ010000060.1:0-1372 GCA_021794335.1 bacterium | reverse complement strand
CCCGGAGGTTCTACAATAGTTAAATGTTACCAATGCGGAACATGTACCGGCGGATGCACCCTTCCAGATTTTGTCGATAAATTTAATCCAAGGAGATTTATCGATTTGGTCAGAAGAGGGCATTACGATATATTAGTGAATGAAAATAAAGATTTAGTCTGGAAATGCGTTTCATGCCAAAGATGCACGCATAGATGCCCGAGAGGCGTTAATACTCAGGAAGTCGTCAGGGCTATCGCCAAATTCCTCGAGGATAGAAAGGTATTTGGAAAACTTACAAACGATGAGGCTTTCGACGAAGTCTTTATGGGAGAGGTTATAGAGGACGGAAGAATCGATGAAGTTAAAATAGTAAAGGATTTCTATTCCAAAACCGGAAGACTTAAGGACATGATGAGCGCGGACCAGCTTTCTTTAGGATTTAAGATGCTTACGAGCGGAAGAATTAAGTTATTCGGCGGGAAGATTAAAGATTGGAAGAAAGTTTCCCAAAGGTTAAAGGAGGAATTACAATGAAAATTGGATATTTTCCCGGCTGTTCTTTAAAAGGAATGGCAAGGGCTTACGATGAATCAACGAAGGTTGTCGCGGAAGGCTTCGGCATAGACTTATTGGAAGTTGATGATTTTAACTGCTGCGGAGCCCTTGAAGCGAAAGGTTCGAACGAAAAATTATCTTATATGCTTCCCGCGAGAGTTATGGATTCCGCTAAAGGCAGATTTCATGTGGATGCCGTAGTTACGCCATGCAACGGCTGTTATCACAGTCTTCTAAGAACCAATGCCGCTATGAATGAAAATGCGGATGCAAAGGGCAGCGTAATAAAATTCCTTAAAGATGTGGGATACGGGACTTACGAAGGAGATATAGATGTAAGACATTTTCTTGAATTATTTTATAACGAAGTGGGCCCGGAAAAGATTAAAGCCTCCGTTAAAAAATCTTTAAAAGGGCTTAAAGTTGCTTCTTATTACGGATGCCTGTATGAAAGACCAAAAACTATTACAAAAACAGGCTATAAAAGCAAAAGAGACGATTCCGAAAACCCTCACTTTCAAGACGATTTATTGAAAGCCACCGGGGCTGAAATAGTAGAGTTTCAGGCTGCCGCTTCATGTTGCGGCGGGGCGCACGCATTACAGGATGAGTCCTTATCGGCAACTTTATCGGCCGCTATCTTATCTGCCGCCAAAGAGGCGGGCGCCGATGTTTTAGCATTGCCGTGTCCTTTATGCGGGGCGGCATTGGATATTAAACAGCCGGAAATTATAAAGGCGCACGGGGAAAAGGCAAAACTTCCCGTCGTATATTTCACGCAGCTGATAGGGTTAAGCATGGGTAAATCGCCAAAAGAGCTTAAATTAACCGATCC
>JAJYQZ010000064.1 GCA_021794335.1 bacterium | reverse complement strand
GATGCAGGAAGCACCCGCAAAAAAAGCAAATGAATAAATTGTATTGCCCGATTAAATTATAAAAAGCCGTCGCGGTCACGGGATTTTCAAGATTTATCAAGGTTTATTGATAACGGTTTCTTGTTGATAAACCCAAAGAGGACAATTTTAGGGAATCTGATAGTGGCTTTTTCTTAACTTCTTTCTTTTGCGCTTTTTCCTCCTGTTTTCCCTTATTTTTATTTTCATATCCGCCATATCTGTCTTTGCAAATTTATTATAAATATCATATTTTTTAAGTTTTATCCCGTCTTTTTCGATTTCGTTCATTTCCTTAAAGATTACTAATTCCCCAATGTATTGAGAGAATCTTTTCATATCGTCTGAGTTTGGCATATTGAGCACTTTTACTTTCGTTACGCGTCCCGGAACTCTCTTTACGATTTTTATTTCCTCCCCGCCTAAATAACCCCAAATCGATTCGCCGAAATATTCTCTGATTTCCTTTTCTATTTTTTTCATATTTACCCCAAATAAAACTTAGTTTGCGTTAAACTTTCATGTCCTAAATCCTTTGTGATTACGGTTCTAATTTCTTTATCGATGTTTTTAACGTCTTTGACTGTTAAGTCTGTATCTTGCGCCGTTTTTTCAAGCCACTCTTTTTTATCCATTTCTAATTTGCCGTTGCATTCGATATTAAAGCCTTTTTCCAGCCAAAGATGATTATATTTATCGTGCGCCCATGCCTGTCTCTCGCCGTGGAAATGAAATTTTTCGCCGGTTTTGGATTTAAAATCTTTTAGGACATTCTGCATAAAATCTTGTCCTTTTTTCATTGTTTCCAGAGTATTGAGATTTTTTAATCCGTTACTCTTTAAAAAATCTTTTGCTTCCATTAGTGCGGTCTTCTGGGCATTGTTGTATAATCCGACCGTCCTTTTCCTGCCATGCTTGGTCTGGTCGTTTTTGTTCAGATTAAGTTTAGTATCGATTGGCTTATTGAGTATCTTAATTCCTAAACTTTCGGATAAGCGCAAATTGCAGTTCCGCATTAGATTTACGGAATGATACGCCGCCATAAATTTAATTTCATCAGTTTTAAAGTATTGTGCCTTTAAATATTCCTTAAATTTATCGCTTGCCTCTAAGGTATTTTCTTTATTCTTAATATAGTCGTATTTTCTCGTTAATCCCGCCTCTTTCGCATTTATTCTAAGTTCATTTTTTCCAATATACCTTGCGATATTGTTTATACTAGAAATATAGCCGTTAATATTCGATAAGCTCATTCCTTCTTTTAACTTTTCCTGAAAATTGCTTACAATGTTTTTTATGTGGCCTTCGTTAAGTTTTACGAGATTTTTTAACCCAGTTTCTTCTTTTAAAAACCTGAGCGTCGTTTCCAGCTTAGCTGTCGTATCAGAGCCCCTTTGCAGAAAGTTTTCCGAAATATCTCGTGCGTAATAACGTATGTCGTGCTCGTTCCTAACTCCCAAGTTTTTTAACATCGCTTAACTCCTTTTTTAAAAATCTTTTAAAAAAATGCCGGATAACCAAAAAATATTGCTTTTTAGTAGATTCACTGCGATTTACAAGATATTCATTAAAGAACTTTTCGACGATTTTCTGCGATATCTGACAGGTGTGGAATATATTATTTTCTTCGCAGAACGATAAGAAAGCCCTTATAATCGAAGATCTGTATTTTTCCTGTCTTATAGTATTCTGATGTTTCCGGACTATAAAAAGGCGCTTATTGGTTTCAAAAAAATTGATAAGTTTTCCCATTTTGCCTCCGTATTTTCTTACAACGTTTAATGTTTCAACATCCTTGCGGATTTTAAGTACTGCGACCTTTTATGTGGGTGGTGTAACCCGAAATTGCGAAACATTAAACCTATATATATTTGTGTTTGCCTCAAATTACCGTCTTAAATGGCGCAAATTTGCAGGACTTTTCTTGTATTTTACCTTCTTCGGGATAAAAACTTTTTTCTTTGTCCTACAAAGAGAAAAGTTTTTAAATAGCAATAAAACTTAATACCCACAAAGGGTTTAAGTCTTTTCGCCTCCCGTCCTGTTTAAAATACAAAAAAACAGGATAGTCAATTTTCTATTTAAACGTAAACTACTTTAGACGGCAGCGTTCAAAGTTTTTTTAGGTTATACCTATAAAGTATAATAACCAGCTTTCTTTAGTCTGCACGTAAGAGGACTGCGTACGCTCAAAATAGACACACAAGGACAAAAAAAAGGTGTCAGATTTATTTATTCCTTTACTCCCGACTGCGTTTGACGCGATCGGGAGTTTTTATTTATGGATATTTAAAACAAGGGGCAACCGTTATGAGCAAATCCGAAGTTAAATTTAAAGAAACAATAATCGGAAGAATCCCTGAAGACTTCGAGCGCGGGGATAATTTTGTCAAAGCAATAAGCGAGTTTTTATTAAAAGAATGTTTTTTTTGTTAAAGAATAATCTTAATGAGCGAAGTATTACCCATAAGCTTGCCGAATTTTCTAATTCTATTCTCTTTATTTCACTATCTGACGAAATATCCTCTTTAAAAAAATCATACGCTTCGGGCATATCGTTATTTTTAGGATATTCTATCTTATGCAACGGCAAGAAGATAAGCTTTTTTTATACATACCCGGAACTATTTCTGAAACCGATTGAATATTGATATCTTTATTTATATTAGCGTATAATAAGGTGTTGGGGGGAATATTTCATAAATTCGCTAATATTTTACATATATATAGTTATTGTAGTTACAGGGAGAGAGTTTAAAGGACAGATGCATTTGGACTCAAAACAATCCAACATTATATATTATAAGCCAGCGGGGAATTTAGACGATAAATTTAAAACATTGAGTACAATTTTACATTACCGGATGGCTTATTTATTTGAAAACCTTGGTATTTGAAGGGATTAAGAATTTACTCTAATTAATTTAGAGGTCGTTGGTATACTAATAGGCTTTAACAAATTAATCGTTTAATTTTTTAAAAACAGGAGGTTAAAAATTGAAAAACATTAAAAATATTTCTGAAAAGCTTAAAAAAGAATTACTAAGCTTGAGGAATTCAAGAAACTCAATTGACGGCTTCACATTTAATTTTCTTCAAAATTTTTATGAACATTGCATACTGATACACAGTATAATAAAGTTAAAAGTAGAAAAAGTTGTTTTTAATGTTGCATATCGGCAATATTTAGTGTTTCTGGTGAGTTGCTGGGAAACATTTTTTAGGGATTTATTTGTTTATATATACTCTGAAGACCAATCATCACTTAAAAAACTTGTAGATAAACTAGGGGTTAGCCAACAAACACACGAAGATTTGGAAATTACCATGCCTGAACTCTTAAGTAAACGCTTTAACTTTCAAAATATCTACGACCTTGAAGAAGCATATAATTTCATGTGGGATGGTAATTTCCTAAAGGATATATGCGAAATGGAAAAAAATATAGGGATAGATGGAAAAATAACCAACTTCTCATTAAAATCACTTTTCTATGATTGGCACGAGCTTCTTTGTCAGGCATTTGCTATTCGTCATAATGTTGTTCACGATGCTAATTACCGCATAGACCCAGATATAGCCTTTATTCAAAAAGTTGAGGCAATTTTTTTGTTAATCCCGCAAATTGCTTCGATTAATGTTTCAATTAGATACGGTTTTAAAATTACAATGTTATCTAATGGGGAATATAATTTTCCGTATATATTTTCTGTGAACGATATGCTTTCTGATGACTGGGAAATTGTTCCTTGAAAATCAATATTGCCATTTAAAGCACCAGCCAAAGAGAAGACTAGATTACACGATTAAAATTAATGTCAAATTAAAGGTGTCAGATTTATTTATTCTCTTACTCCCGACTGCGTTTGACGCGGTCGGGAGTTTTTGTTTAATAAAATAATGTATGAAGTGTGAACACTGCCGGAAATAACCATTAACGTTCGGTTAACGCCTTTATAACCCCCTGCGGTCAAGCGTGCATACGCTTGTCAGGTTCGGGCGATATAAACATATATTTTTCTGTATGTATTGAAAAAGCATGCCTTTTTCATCAGAAAAATATGCCGTTTATGCCGATACAATGCTTTTAAATGTTTGTTTCGCCGTAGTTTAATTTTGCCGCAAGGCTTGGTTTTCAAACTACTTGTCGGTTTGGAAACCAAAATAAAACGAAGCAAGAAACAAACCACAACATTGTTGTTTTAACCGTTGCGGATTACAAAAATAATTAATTTCGTTATATATCCGCAAACCCGCTCTCTGTTTGTATTTTTGAGCTTGCGAAGAAAATACAAACAGAGAGCGGAGATAACATAATTAAAGATTTTAAAAATTACGGTAATTTTTCCATAAAAAAGTGTTATAATATATATGATAAAATAAATAAAATTATTTAATATTATTATACGCATTAAATAAAATATAGGGGAGACGATATAATATGAAGTATTCTAATTTAACCGCAAGCATTCCTGAAGAATTAAAAGAAGAAGTTAAGGAACGCGCTAAATCCGAAGACTTAACGATATCCGATATTGTAATGGTAGCTCTTGCAAAGTTTTTGACAAATAGCGATGACGATAGAAATTCAAAAAAAAGTCATACCTATATAGTCGGCGGCTCCCAATCGCCTTCTAAATCTTTGAAAATAACAACTAAGATTA
>JAJYQZ010000032.1 GCA_021794335.1 bacterium | reverse complement strand
TTATTTTTTAGGAACGATTTTTACGTATTCGCAGGTTATAGTTTGATAAGAAACCCTAAATTCTAAGCAAGCGTTTGCTCTTTTAGGATGATTTTGACTTATATTATTTAAAATTTTATTGACGGAAAAAACCTGAATGTTTTTCACATAGTTATCGCCATCGCTTCTATAGCCGCTCCATCCTAATGTCATAAGTTCTATTCCATAATCTTTAACTATTTTATAGCCTGCCACTTTTGGAAGTGCGGATATAAAAAAAGCTGATGCTTTAGGAACGCCGGCAAACAAAAATAAAGTAAATACGACAAAACCGATAGATAAAAATACTTTTTTCATCATGAAACCCTCCTAACTTAAATATTATATTTTTATATTTCCTGCATAACCCACTTTACCCTGCCGATTATAAAATTATCTTCGTCTATTTTATCCGTTTTTAATTCTCTGTCGGCAAAATTTTTATTATCGGATTTTAGGATTATTTTGCCTTGGTCTTTGTAATAAAAAACTCTTTTTATGGCTATGCCTTCATCCGGAATGCGAACGGCGTATATTTTGCCTTCCAAATATTCTCTATCGTTTATATCTATCCCTACGTATCCATTTTCTTTTATAGTAGGAGACATAGATTCGCCTCTGACTTTTACGGCGGACATATTCTTTTTATAAAATTCCTTTTTTAAATAAAGCTCCGTGACCGGATTATAACTTAAAAAATCGACAAAATTGCCTGCGCCTACTTCGGAATAAACGCTAACCTTAATTACGCTCTCATCGTCGGGAAAATTATTGCATTCGTGTGTGTAAGGAATTAAATCGATATTCGAATCGTTAAAATGAAGAAATTTGGTTAAAGGTATTTTAAAGTAATTTGTAATGCGAAGAAGGACATCTATTGGAATACGGTTTCTGCCACTTTCATATGTGCCCAGAGTCCCTTCGTTATTAACACCGACTATATCCGCTAATTCTTTCTGCGTTATTTTACGATTTTTTCTTTCTATTTTTATTCTTTTACCAATCGCTTCATATATTAACTCTTTTTTCATTTTTAAAACCTCACTTTTTGTTCTAATTAAAAACATAAATCTAACTTATTATTATATTTATATAACTTTTTATTATATTTGTCAATAAAAAAACTAATAATATTAATTATTTACCAAAATATAACTTTTTATTATTTTTTTAATAATTTTTACTTGACATAATACTTTTTATAAGATAAAATCATATCAAAAGTTAGACAATATAAATTATCTAACTTAAAGTTTGTTTATGCGAGGTAATAAAAATGCATCCATTAAAAATTTATTGCTTAAAAAATAAAATTTCACAAAAGTGTTTATCAAAAAAATTAAATAGGTCGGAGAATTGGATTAGTTTTATAGTTTCTTATAAAAAAACCCCCTCGCCAAAATTAGCGAAAAAGATTTCTGAACTGACAGGTATTCCAATTTTAGATTTGTTATATCCAAACGAAAACTTTAAAAATCGCCAAAAAACCGAAATAGGAGCGTAACAATATGCAATCTCAATACTCTCAATATCTAACCGTCAAACAAGCCGCCGGATATATGAATATTTCAAAAGAATACCTTTACTCTCTCGCCCGCTCAAAAAAAATCCGGCATATCAAAATTGGAGCAAAAAAATTATTTACTATTCAGGATATAGAAGACTTTCTTAAATCCAGAACCGTAGAGCCGGAACAACCCAAACATATTAATTATTTAAATTATAATTACGGCAAACAGGATATAGAACTTGTCAAAAAGGCGGCAATGCGGACATACGTTAAAAAATAGAACAATAAAATTGAGGTAAAAACAATGGAAATTAAAGGTTTTTACGAGACTAAAGAAATTTTCTTAATAACAGACGGCGGTAAACTCACGGAAATAACGCCTGACAAGAGCCAAAAAATAATCAATCACTCACCCGACGGTTTTAACTGGGGATATTCCGGCTCCGGACCCGCTCAATTAGCTCTGGCAATATTGCTTGAGCTTACAAGTAATGACTTTGCGCTATTTAATCATCAGGATTTTAAAAGAGATTTTATAGCTGGATTAAAACAAGAAAAAGATTTTGAGATTGACGGAGAAACCGTCGTTAATTGGATTAACAATAAAAAAGGGGGCAGTAAAAATGTCTAACGGCGTTTTTTGCAAATGCGAAATAAAAGACAAAAAAAACTGGATAATTTTAACATATCACGGCAATTATAGTCATTTTGAAAGCCCAAAGGGAGAATTTCACCCTTCCGCATATTCAACGATAAAATGTGAATCCTGCGGAAATATCTGGAGAACTAAAGCTGGATATGTCGATGATTTGTCTAACGAAAATATCAAAGGACAATAACAATGCAAATAGAAGCCGTTATTGAAAATATTGTTTTTTACAGCGAAGAAAACTCTTTTGCGATATTAAGAGCAATGTCGAATGATAAGCTCATAACCGCTAAAGGCTCTTTTCCCGATTTTAGCGTCATAGAAAACAAAGATAAAGCTAAAAACATAAATATTATTCTTAACGGTCAATGGATTAAAGACCCAAAGTATGGAGAGCAATTCAGCGCCGAAACTATAACTATTAATCAGGACGGCATATTATTTTTTCTTGTAAATATAGTAAAAGGTTTAGGAAATTCGTTAGCCAAGAAACTAATAAGCGAATACGGAGAAACGGAGCTTGTTAAAATATTGGATTTTAATCCGGATAAACTTAAAGAGTTTAAAGGAATTAAAGAAAAGAAATTAGAAAAAATTATTGAGTCGTGGAAAAAATATAAATATTTAAAAAATCTGACTAAATTCTTTGCGGAACACAACGTTTCTATAACGGGAAACTCACTTATCCGCGTTTACAGGCACTTTGAACATAAAAAAGAAGACGTTATCAAATCTATAAACGCAAATCCGTACGTTCTTACCGATATAAAAGGGATAGGCTTTAAGACGGCGGATAAAATAGCCCTGCAAATCGGAATCAAACCTTATGAATTAATAAGAATAAAAGCTCTTATAGATTATATATTGCAGTCGCAGGCAAGCGATAACGGGCATACTTATTTATACAGGCAGGATTTGTTTAATTTAGCCTTAGAGTTTACGGCAGACGAAAATAATAAGAATATAACCGCAATAGAAAAAGCAGTAAATCAAATATTATTATCGCAAACGGACGAATATTATTCTGACGACTACGACAGAATAGCTTTAAAAAAATATTATTTTCAAGAAAATTATATCTTAAATAGTCTTATAAACCGCAATAAATATAAAAATAAATATATTTTATCCGAAAAAGATGCCTTAGATTACATATCCGAAAAAGAAAAGGAACTCGGCAAAAAGTTCGGAGACAAACAGAAAGACGCTATTATAAAAACGTCTACGGCGGGAAACAATGTATTCATTTTATGCGGATACGCAGGGACCGGAAAATCTACCATATCAAAGGTAATTCTTGATTATTATCTTAAATATTTTTCTAAATCGGAAATAATTACATGCGCTTTTACGGGAATGGCTTCTAAAAGAATTAAAGAGGCTACCGGATACAACGCAAGCACGATTCATTCATTGTTAAATCTCGGATACGGCAATCAACAAAATAATAAATCGGAATGCGCGGAAAAATTAGACTATAAAGTTATTCTTATAGACGAAGCAAGCATGATTAATTTATCTCTGTTTTATCAGCTGATAAAAGCGATACCTGAAACTACGATAATTATTCTTGTGGGCGACGACGCACAGCTTCCGCCTATCGGCGAAGGCAACGTATTTGCTGATTTGTTAAATAAAAATTTGCCTATCGTTAAATTAGACAAAATTTACAGGCAAAGCGAAGACTCCGTATTAACGTATTTCGCAGATTTTATAAGACGCGGAAACATGCCCGTAAACATAACCGGCAATTATAAAGATTTTAGCTTTATAGCAAAAGATATAGATAATTACGTCAATCTTAAAAAAACAAAAGACGAAAAGGAATTAAGAGAGATAAGGGACGTATTTAATAATACTCTGCAAAAAGATTTATTGAACGAGATAGATAAACTTATTTTAAAAGAAAATCTTAAAGGTTCAAAAAGAATATGGGAAATACAGATAATAACGCCAATGAAAATAACGCCGCTCGGAACTAAAGCGCTAAACAATATTTTGCAGGAAAAATTAAATAATATTTTTAAAATGAAAGCCGATATTAGAGGCTATGTTTTAAAGCAGTTTGATAAAGTAATTCATCTCAAAAATCAAGATATGCCGGTTCAAAAAATAAATTATAAAAAATATTTAGAGTTAAGAGAATCCGGCAAATCTACGGAAGATATTTTTACGGGACTTCCCTGCCGTAAAGAAAGAATATTTAACGGAAATTTAGGTCTTGTGGCGGATATCGACTTAGAAAACGAAAATTTCGTAGTCGGATATGTAGATCCCGACGGAAGCACCACGCTTGTCATGTACTCTTTTGACGATTATAAAAACATAATTGATTTAGGATATGCCTTGACCGTTCATAAAACTCAAGGCAATCAGTTTGAATATGTCTTTATACCGTTTATAACGGGTTTTTTTATTATGCTCAATAATAAACTTACCTATACGGCTATAACAAGAGCTAAAAAGAAAGCTACGCTTATAGGTCAACCTTATGCTTTTAAAAGAGCCTGCA
>JAJYQZ010000197.1 GCA_021794335.1 bacterium | reverse complement strand
TTTTTAACAAATATTTTATAACAGATTTTCATCTATAAGTTTTTTAAAATCGGCAGCCACAACCTTTTTTACCGGAGGAAGACCTAATTTCTTTCTAATTCCTTCCTGCGGATCCCCCAGCCTTAAAGTTTTAAAGAAAATGTCTTCAGCCTTTTTAACCTTTTGAGGGGAGGCGTCATTTTTTATCGCAAGATTTTTAAGCGTTGTAAGAACCGTTTCCCAGCTATAATTTTGCGGACACAGTTCGGAACATGTGTGGCATTCAAGACATTCCCAGACTATTCTTGAAGATGCCGCCCTCTCGACATCGTTATCCAGAATCATTTTAATAATCAAAGGAGGGTCGTAAGATTCGAAAGAAAGGCTCATAGGGCAATCATTCCTGCAAGCCTGGCAATTATAACATCTAACTAATGAATCCTTGTCGAACATTGCCCCGTAATCCGTTAAGGCCTTTGTTCCGTCAAATTTATCAAGGAATTTTACAGCCTTAATTTTATGCTGCCCTATAAGTTCTTCGGTTCCTTCTATGCCAAAAGCCAAACACATAAGCTCTTCCAGTGTAATAACGGGAATTTGATAAGCAGTTCCCTCTTTTAAAAGCATAAACTGATTTGTATCGAACTGCGTAAAACAAGAAGGACAAACCGTCGTAATTAAATCGGGATTAACTTCTTTAATCGAATCTAACTTTATTCTGGTCATAACAAGAGCCTTATCGTGCTCGTCAACCCTGTCGAGCGCCTGCCCGCAGCACATCATTTTGTTTTTATAATTTATAACATTAGCTCCGAGCGCCTTAAGAATATTATCGTATTTAAAGGGGTCAAAAGGGGAATCGAATCCGATGGCGTGGGACGGCCTTACTAAATGACAGCCGTAATGTATCGCGATGTTAATCCCCTTCAGTGGATACTTTACATTTGCTTTAATTTTATCTAATCCAACCTCGTCGTAGAGATACTCGATAAAATGGTAAACGGAAGAACTCCCCGAAAAACTAAGTCCGACGCGCTCAAGAGTTTCGTTTAATTTCTTTTGGTATGGAAGATTTGAAACGACCTTTGCCCTTATTTGCTTAAGGTTCGAATAGCAGCCCGTACAAACCGACATTATATCGACATTTTCATTTTCGGCAAGCGCAATATTTCTAATGCCGGTTAAATCGAAAAGCGTTTCGTCGATATTTTTTACCAAAGATTTTTCGGGGCAGCAGGTAAAAGAATCGATATCCCGATATTTTATATTTAATTTATCCAGCACTAAACGGGTAGCCTTTTCCATAAAGGGAAACTTTGCCTGTATCGTGCAGCCCCAAAAAAAAGCGCTCTCTTTATTCATATATTTTTGCTCATTTACCGTTATTTAATATTTAATTTAATTAATCGCCTAAAATCGACCAGATTAAATTATTTATTTAAATAAAATTAAATAAAATTTAAAAATTTCGATAATTTTTTCTTTTAATTATTATTAGTAATAGTATAAAATATATTAGGAAAAAATTCAATTTCAAAAATGATACTTAATCTATGGAATCTATAGATATTTTTAAACAAATCCAGCCTGACGATTCATTAAGCGATATAGATTATGCGAAAACCTTTTCATCCTTTAATAAGCCGGTTGCCGTTAAAGGAGTAAAAGGGGAAATATTGTATATGAACGAGCTTGCGAAAAATCTATCGAAATTATCGGATCAGGAAATATTTGCCTCATACGATGAAAAATTGCCCGAAGACATAGTGCAGGTTAATAGGCTTGGATTCTTCTCTATCGAAAAAATAATAAGATTAAAAACTACCGGCGGAGAGACGGAAGAAAAATTTTTTCATATCGAAAGCCAAACCCTTTTAAATAAATTCGGCCTTTTTTACGGCACGATGTTTATTTTTTATGACTTTACTTCGCTTGTTAAATATATACTGGCTAACAAAAATAATTCGGAAAATAAGGTTTATGACGACATAACGGGTCTGTTTTTAAAAAACCAATTTAAAGAAATGCTTTCAAGGGAAGTCGAAAGGGTGATAAGATACGGTTTCCCTCTTACCCTTGCGGTATTTTTCTTTGAAAATCTGGTTTTTTTCGGCCAATCTTTTGGAAAAGATAAACTAAATCAGTTGCTCAAATTTTACGGTATTTATTTCAGGCAGAAATTTAGAAAAACCGATACCCTTTTTAGAATCGATTTTAATAACTTTATTTGCATATTGCCCCACACAAACTATGAAAGCGCGAGCAACAAGTTTGAAAAATTACAAAAGGATTTCGACGAAGCGATAAAATTTCAAAGCAGTATTAAGCCGATTTTAATTTTCGGAATTTCGGAATTCGACTTAAAAAGGCATTACAAAAATTATGAGCTTTTAATAGAAGAAGCGAGGATAAACCAGCAAAATAACAAATTTTACAAATCGACTTAATCCGTCCGTTAACTTTCCGATAGCACGCCTGATACTAAATTCTGGATTATCGCTTCGCTCTCGGCTTTCAGCCTCGTGAAGTTTCAAAGAAACTTTCCCGCGTACGCGGGAATGACAAGCCGTTAACTTTCCAATAGCACGCCTGATACGCTTTTCAAATATTTATACGAAGAAATCAGTGAAAATATTATACTGATAAAAATCAATATAAGACCTATGTCCCCAAAATTTATATTAAAATGCTCATAATAAATCAATAAAAAAAATATGCCGAACATTTGGAAAGCGGTTTTCCATTTCCCCTCCTTTCCCGCAGAAATAACGACCCCTTTTTCACTGGCAATAGCCCTTAACCCCGTAATAAATATTTCCCTGAATATAATTATAACAACCACCCATGCAGGAATTCTATTTAATGGAATAAGCATTATAAGAATTGTTACGACAAGAAGTTTATCGGCGATAGGATCTAAAAAAATTCCTAAATTTGTTACCAATTTTTTCTTTCTTGCTATATAGCCGTCTATAAAATCGGTTAATACGGCAAAGATAAAAAAAACCGAGGCATATATGCCGTAGATTTCTTTTTTGAAAAATAACAACGCAAATATCACGGGTATAATTAAAATTCTCGACATCGTCAAAAGATTTGGCAGGTTATATATTTGTTTTTTACTTTGCATTGTTACCTTCCCTCCTGTAATACTTCATTACCTCGTTAACATAATCGCGGGTTTCGCTGTAAGGAGGTATGCCCCCGTATTTTTTAACGGCTTTACTTCCCGCGTTATACGCGGCGAGGGCAAGAGGCAGATTCCCGTTATACCTGACGATAAGGCTTTTTAAGTATTCCGTTCCGCCGGAAATGTTTTGGGACGGATTAAACGGTTTCATGACATTGAGCTGTCTCTGTGTCCCGGGCATTAATTGCATAAGCCCTTCGGCGCCTTTATCCGAAACCGCTTCGTCATTAAATCCCGATTCCGCTTTTATAACGGCTTCTATCAATCTGGAACTCACTTTATATTTATTAGAGGCTTTAAGTATTATCTTTCTGTATAAGACATTATTGTACCCTTTAAAATTATTCGAGCGCTGCCTTGTCTTCATATAAAGCCGGTAATTGTTCGAAACGGGGACATTGGAAAAATAAACCGTTCCGTTTTTACCGACGCGCATATAGATGTCGGCGAGGGCGGGCTTCATATTAACGGAATTAATTAAGCCGGAAGAAGATAAAAGTAATAGCAGATATATATATTTTTTCATAAACCCTCGGCCAAAAGAGCGTTTACGGCGGAAGCGGCGGAGGAACTTCCTCCAAAATTTCCGAAATTACCGATAGAAGAATAAAAATTATCTTCGTAAAGCAATTTTTTGGACTCCGCCGCCCCGACAAAACCGACAGGCATGGCTATTATTATAGGCGGATTGTAATTTATAAAATTATAAAGCCGCTTGCATAAATCCATGACCTCGACAAGCGCGGTCGGAGCGTTTCCTATCACGATTATATCCGGTAATTTTTCTATAGTCGCCAGCCTTATAGAAAGAGCCGTTTTCGTTATATTATTGTTGCCCCCGTTATCTTTCATCTTACCTAAAAATTCATATTTATTTTCTAAATCTTGCCGCTTTTCCGCTAAAATATCATGATTAAAACCTATATAGCAGTTTAAATCAAGTATAATATTTTTGTTGGCATTTTTACTGATACCGGCTTTAGTCATCTCGGAGTCGCATACAATTTTTAACGGTTCTTTTTTTTTAATTTTTCCGTTAATAAGATTTATCCCCTTTTGAACCGAGTTGTTTGTGAAGAAAATGGTCTCGGCATAATTTATATCGCTCGTAGCATGGATAACTCTTTTAACAACCGCCTTTTCTGCTTCAGAATAAAAACCGTCGAAACGGGGATTCCCTTTTAGTAAAGAATCTATTATGGTTATGCTCTTCTTATAAATTTCTTCGCCAATATTGGACATACGCCGATGTTTTAATAATCCCCTGTAAATGTTATAATATAACTTTAATTTTGCAATAGAAAATATTTAGATGTTTCTTTTATATGTAAATACTGGATTCCCGCTGAAGCGGGTTGGGACACCCGTTGGGTTAAAGTTTAAATTCCATTATCGTCATTCCTGCGAAAGCAGGAAAGTTTCTTTGAAACTTCACATATCGGAGGCACGCGTTGAAAGGCGCACGCCGCCTTTGCGTGCCGGAGATGCTGAAAGCCGAGAGCGAAGCGATAATCCAGAAAATAAATTTCTATTG
>JAJYQZ010000277.1 GCA_021794335.1 bacterium | reverse complement strand
GTAAAATTTTGTTTTTATTTTTAAACATGCCGGGCAAATAGTATAATTTATATTTTCTTTCTTCTTTAAGGCAGATTTATAAAGTTCTTCGTCTTTTATCCATCTTTTATTGTGATAAATATTATGACAGCTTTTGCATACGGACATATCTTTATAGGACAGGCTGTTTTTATAGGCATCGGATTCGTCGCTTGCCGAATGTTTTTTTATATTTGCGGGATTCCATCTCCTTTCATCCGTCATTTTATTTACCCCCTTTTAATTCTGTCAACCTAAAATTAATAATATAATTATGTTTGATGTTCTACCTATGTCTTAATTATACCATATTAAACATTTTTTTGTCCGCTTAAGGCATAAAACTATTTGTTCAAATGCAAAGATTAAGGTAATTATGAAAATATGAAAAAACTGTTATAATATTACTTAGATTGGCGAAAACGTAAAAACGTCCCTTCAACATACTGTAAATGTTTATATTGAAAACGGCGCTATAGAAATGAATGAACCGGATAAGGGGATTGAGACAGTAAGTTTAAAAAAGGGTTTAATAAATGAATCAAATCAATATCCAGTATCACAAAACAAAAATCGGAGAACTAATACTGGGTTCTTTTGATGATAGTCTATGCTTGCTTGATTTCAGATACAGAAAAATGAGAACGACTGTCGACAATAGGATAAAAATTGGACTTAAAGCCGACTTTTTAGAACAAAATGATGCAATACTAACAAAAGCAAAAGAACAACTCGATGAATATCTGACTGGAAACAGAAAGAAATTTGACATTCCATTATTAGTGATTGGGACCGATTTTCAAAAGAGCGTTTGGAATGCCCTGATAAAGATACCCTATGGCGCTACTTCAACCTATTTGCAATTAGCAAAAAATATAAATAATCCAAAGGCTGTTCGTGCAGTAGCCGGTGCAAATGGAGCAAATGCCATTGCTCTTGCAATACCTTGCCACCGCATCATTGAAAGTGCCGGCGGCTTAGGCGGTTACGGAGGCGGATTAGCAGTAAAGAAGCGCTTGCTAAAGCTTGAGCAAAGGAACTGCACTTTGAGTGATTATGAGAAATACGAATTTGTCGGCTCCAAGGATATGAAATATGACGGTTCTTTTTTCACTGCCGTAAAAACCAGGATTATATATTGTTTGCCTTCGTGCAGCGCCAAAAAACCAAAGAGAGAAAATGTGATTTTTTAGAATGCATTTGGAGATAATGGGGCGTATCGGCATATAATAAATATTATGCGGGATATTATATTCCGCAAAATCCTCTTTATTTTTTCAGGTATTCTATAATTTCTATCATAATGCCGTCGGGGTCGTTAAGAAAAGCGATTTTCATGCTTTTGTCCATAGAAAGGAAAGGTTCTCTGGAAAAGGTTATGCCGGCGTCTTTTATTTTTTTTGCGTCTTCGTCTATGTTTTCCGATTGAAATGCAAGATGCGCAAAAGAGTTCTCGCAATCGTTAAGAGGTTTAGGGTTGTCGTCGGCGATAAGTTCTATTTCAAAGTCAGTGTTTGGGCTTTTTAGAAATACTAAAGTCGTTTTATGCGCTTCAATGTATCTTTTTTCCCTAACGGCAAATCCAAAAATTTTAACGTAAAAATCTAGCGATTTATTAAGATCGCGAGTTCTTATGGCGGAATGTATTAATTTCATACACTATATTATAATTTATATACTTTTTATTTTCAATTTATTTTCAATGCAATTTCTTTCAATGGGCTTTCTTGAAACCTTTATAAAAATCTTCACAAATAAAACCTTAAGTGTTATAATAATTAAAATTAAATTTAAACGGGGGTAAATTTATGAAAAGTTTTAAGTTATTAGCTATTTCGGCATTACTTTCTATTTTTGCAATATCTTTTTTTTCGGGAATATCATATGCAAGACATTACTATTGTCCGCTTGGATATTCGTTTAATCCCAAACTTCAGCTTTGCGTCGGAAAAGGCAATTTAAAAGGATATGATGCTTTGCCTGCAACTAAAATTAATAAATTTGAGGGTAAACGCCATATATATATCTGCCCCGATAAATATACCTACGATAAAAAATTACAGTTATGCATGGGCGAAGGTTCTTTAAAAGGAAGCACCGCTCAACCGACGGTTAAAACTTTGAAAGCTGCCGTAAAAGTGTCGGAAAAATTAAATAAAAAAACTAAATCTGCAAAAAAATAGTGAAAAATAACATATCGATTACTTTAATTTAATTAAGAAGAACACTTAAAAAAATAAATTATTATGAATATTGCCGTAATATTAAGGTCAAGGGAAATGTACGATATTTTAAAACCATTCCTTGCCGGAAATAATGTAAGGTATTATTCAAATAAAGAAGATTTTTTAAGCTGGCTTAAGGAGTCCGGTGACGTTAAAGATTCAGAAAATTTAGCTTTAATAGTTAATGCGGGGATTCCTATAGGAGAAGATGTTTTATCTTTTCCAAACATAAAAGTTATACAGCAGTTCGGCATAGGATACGAAAACGTCGACATAAATTATGCGTCTAAGAAAGGCGTTTTAGTGTTTAACGTGCCCACGGTCGGCACTTTTAACGCCGTTTCGGTTGCGGAATTATCGCTGTTTTTCATTCTGGCCTTGGCAAGGGATTATAACGGATGCGTCGATTCGATAAATCACGCTATTGCAAATCGTCCTATAGGCGGCAGTATTACCAACAAGAAATTTGCAATAGTCGGATTGGGCGGTATAGGGCAGGAATTAATAAAGATTTTGAAACCTTTTAATCCTGAAATTTACGGTTTGAAGCACAGCAAACCTGAAGCCGGCTACGCGGAAAAACTCTGTATTAAGTTTGCGGGTACCGTAGACGAAGATTTTAAAAAAGTTGTACCGTCGGCAGATTATATAGTACTTGCAGTTCCGCTTGAAAAAAATACGGAAAATTTAATTAACGACGAAACGGTAGTCTTGATGAAAAAAGGCGCATGTATCGTGAATGTAGGAAGAGCAGGATTAATAAATAAAGATTCTTTGATAAAAGGGCTGAAAAGCGGAAAAATTAAAGGGGCTGGTCTTGACGTATTCTGGGAAGAGCCTGTTCATATAAGCGACGAAATTTTTCATTTTAACGTTATCGCTACTCCTCATATAGGCGGAGCTACTTTTGAATCTATATCCGATATTTCTCGCATTTGCGCCCAAAATATAAAAGGTTGGATAGATAACGGAGTTTTAATAAACTGCGTAAATAAAGACTTAATAACTGAAATTTAATTTGCTGTCGTTATCGCTTTCGCGATATTTCCATACATGTTTATCAAAGCATGTCTTTGATACTGACGGAAATGGACAGATTATAGGGATTATTACTATTATGGAATATAAAGACACTTTGAATCTGCCTAAAACCGATTTTCCCATGAAGGCTAATTTAAAAGCTACGGAAGAAAAATTTCTTAAAGAATGGGAGGAAAGCGGACTTTATAAAAACATAACCGAGAAAACTAAAAACAGGCATAAAACTTTTATCCTTCACGACGGACCTCCTTACGCAAACGGGCACATTCATCTTGGAACCGCTTTAAATAAAATATTAAAGGATATTATAGTCAGGTTTAAACTGATGTCCGGCTACCGTACTCCTTTTATTCCGGGCTGGGACTGTCACGGATTGCCAATAGAACACAACGTAGATAAAACTTTAAAATCTAAAGACTCTATCTCGAAAAGCGAAAAGAGGAAACTTTGCAGGGAATATGCGACAAAGTTCGTGGATATTCAGAAGCAGGAATTTAAAAGGCTTGGAAGCATAGGAAGGTACGACGACCCTTACCTTACCATGAATTATGCCTATGAAGCAAACACTGTCAGAAAACTTGCCGATTTCATAAAAAACGGCGGGCTTTACAGGGCAAACAAACCTATATACTGGTGTTCGTCTTGCAAAACCGCTCTTGCGGAAGCAGAAGTAGAATATGCCGAAAAATCTTCGCCGTCTATTTTCGTAAAGTTCAGGATTAATTCCGATATTTCCGAAATATTAGACGGCTCTAAGACAGGCGGCAAAGACGTTTTTGCGGTAATATGGACTACAACGCCGTGGACATTGCCTTCTAATCTTGCGATATCCTTGCACCCCGATTTTGAATATGTTTTCGTCGATAAAGGCGATGAAATTTTTATTCTCGAAGAAAGTCTTGCCGATGAATTAATGAAAAAATTCGGTTATGCCGAATTTAAAGTTATTGCTAAAACAAACGGCAAAAATCTTGAAAATAAAAAAGCCAGACATCCTTTTATAGACAGAGATTCACTGCTGATACTCGGCACGCACGTTAAAAAAGACGCAGGAACCGGCTTAGTGCATACCGCGCCTGGTCACGGAGACGACGACTATGCCGTAGGGCTTAAGTATAACCTTCCTGCTTATGCTCCTATAAACAACGAAGGCAGGTTTTTAAGCGAGATAGAAACGTTTGCGGGGATGCACGTATTTGAATCTAATCCGCACGTTATAGAAAAACTTAAAGAAGTCGGAGCGTTAGTTTTGGAAGAAAAAATAGATCATTCCTATCCTCATTGCTGGAGATGCAAAAAGCCGGTAATTTTAAGATCTACTAAGCAGTGGTTTGTTTCTATGGAAATAAATAATTTAAGAAAAAAGTCGTTGGAAGAGATAGAAAAAGTAAAGTGGATACCGAAGTGGGGCATAGACAGAATTTCGGGCATGCTTGAAACAAG
>JAJYQZ010000194.1 GCA_021794335.1 bacterium | reverse complement strand
TGGATCACTGGAAGGAATACCATGAGCTTAGCATAGGGTGGAAGAAGCTTGTAAACTTCAAAGAACCCGTAGAATGTACGCCCGATTCCTGTGATGTCCGCAGATATTAACATTATAACACTGGATGAGCTTCGCTGTACTTCGTTTCCCGCGAAAGCGGGAAAGTTTCTTTGAAACTTCACATATCTTCGGCACGCGCTTATAGGCGCACGCCGCCTTTGCGTGCCGAAGAGGCTGAAAGCCGAGAGCGAAGCGATAATCCAGAAAAATATAAATAAAATAATACGCCCGGTTGCGGCAATGAAAGCTGCCGCAGCCCGGCTCTTATAAATAAATTTATAAAAATATAAAACATCGATTAAATTAATTAAATAAAATTAAAATTAGGAGTATAGATATGTCATCAGAATACGGATTCGATAGGTTTCATCTTGGAGAGGAAAGGGCGTCCAGGATTACGCTTCAGTCTTCCACTCCAAAATATTCAATGAAGGTGAATGTAGATAGATGTATAGGCTGTATGTCATGCGAAGTGTCATGTAAAAAGGAGCACAATCTTCCCGTCGGCCCCCGCAGAATGAGAGTCATTCAGGTCGGACCATATTTCGTAAAAAAAGGACAGCTAAAAACAGTGTATCTGCCTATGAACTGCTTCCATTGCGACGACGCCGCTTGCGTAAAAGCCTGCCCGACCGGTTCAATGCAAAAGCGCGCCGACGGTATCGTGTTTAACGACCCGAATACATGTATCGGGTGTAAATCTTGCATCCATGCCTGTCCGTTCGGTTCTCCCCAGTTTAACGACGCAACGGGAAAGGTTACAAAGTGCGATTATTGCAAACACAGGGTTGACGAAGGACTTTTGCCGGCATGCGTTACGCTTTGTTCGACCGATGCATTATGGTTTGGCAATATAAACAGGATATCGACAATCGATAGGGAAAAAACGGCAAGGAAACTGACCGAACATCTTTTTGGATTTATTACGCCTCATCAGACGATGGGTACTTCCAATGCACAGGACACGGAAAACACCGTCAAGGTCGGCTAAAATTCTTTGCGGCGGCTCGTGCCTGCGCCGCAAGATTTTTAATTTTAATGATTAATTATTTTGAAACTTAAAAGAAGGAGGATTTTATATGGCAGATATTGGGGTTGTTGGAACAATTTATAACGCGCCGATAAGGGTTGAATATATTAACGGAGACTTCGATAAGGCCGAAGAAATTCTAAAAAAAGCCGATATTCATATTGTAGGAAGGAATGTTGCAAGCGTGACGCCTTATCATGCTACTATATTCGTTGGTTTAAAAGATGAAGAAAAGGCAATAAATTTGGTTAAAAAAGCAGGCATTAAGACTTATGCGGTAGAGCCATACTTTTAATTAAATCCTTAATTTTGCAATAGAGATTTTATTTCTGGATTATCGCTTCGCTCTCGGCTTTCAGCCTCGTGAAGTTTCAAAGAAACTTTCCCGCTTACGCGGGAATGACTTTGTAGGTTTTTAGGTTTTCACCCAACGGGTGTCATTCCCGCGAAAGCGGGAATCCAGTATTTACATATAAAAGAAACATCTAAATATTTTCTATTGCAAAATTAAAGAATTAAGCTTGATTTCGCTGTTTCACTATAGCTTGGATTAAAATTAAACTATTATGCCGGCAGGTTATTTTATGCCGGCTTTTTATTCATAAAAATATGCAGGGTAAAATAACGCAAGACTTATTAAAATTAGCCTTTGAGAATATAAAAAGGATAGAGTTATCGGAAGAATTACCTGTTGAGGATAGCTTAGACAGGATTATATCCGAAGATATTGTTCCGGCGAATAATGTTCCTCCGTTTGTCAGGTCTGCGGTTGACGGTTTTGCTTTAATGTATTCCGATGTTTCCGAAAAAAAATTGGACAGATTTAAAGTTAAAAGTCAAATCACCGCCGGTTACCCGGATGAATTAAAGCCTTTAATTTCAGGCGAAGCGGCCTTTGTGACTACGGGCGCCCCTGTCCCTCCTAATGCAGACAGCGTAATCTTAATCGAAGACGCCGATGAATATTCCGGCGGACAAATGATATATAGAAAAAAAATAGAAAAGGGTTCCTATATATCTCCTGTCGGCGACGACATTAAAGCGGGAGAATTACTTTTTAGAAAAGGACATAAGATAAGAATTTGCGATATTGCGGCGCTATCCGGCATCGGGTTGAAATATGTTTCCGTTTACAAAAAACCTTTGGTGGGAATATTATCCGGCGGAAATGAACTGGCATCCCCCGGCGAGAATATAAGCGGCAATAAAATTTATGATATAAATACGACGGTTCTTAAATCCCTTATTAAAGATGCCGGCGGTATTCCCGAGGTTATCGGAGTGATAGAGGATAAATTAGATAAATTAATCGATACCCTTGCCTATTCCGATAAATCCAAAAAATATGATTTAATAATTTCGACCGGCGGCACGGGCGCCAGCTTTTTAGTTTTAGAAAATAAGGAAATTACCAACTTTTACGATTTGATGCCGGCCGCTATCGAAAAGACGGGAAAACTTCTGTTCCATGGAGTTAAGCTTGTACCGGGCAAGCCTACATCTTTTGGAGTTTTAAATTATGGAACGCCTATATTTGCTCTTGCAGGCTGGCCGTATTCGGCTATAATAACATTTGATCTCTTTGTAAGACCGTATATACAAAAGATGATGAATAGCGAAAATATTTATAAAAAATATCCGGCGGTTTTTGCCAAACTTACGGAGGACGCGTCATCCGAAGAGGGCGTCAGAAAATATTTTCAGGTTAAAATAACTCAGGAGGAAGGCGTTTTGCTTGCATCCGTTATACCGTCTCCCAAACCCCCTTCAGCGGCAAGGTCTTTAAGTCCTATGATCAAGGCGGCGGGAAGTTTTGTTATGGATGAGAATACAACCGTTATTAAGGCTGGAAGTACTGTAGAAGTCACATTAAACGATTACGATATTATCAGGTAAAAATGAGACCGTTTTTATTCAGGACATTTACCGGCGAAGAAGAATTTCAAACCGGTAAATTCGAATTTAAAATACCTTCTTTGAGAATATCTCTTGCGGGTAATTGCAACGAGAAGTGTTTTTATTGCCATAACGAGGGGATTTCGTCAAAAATGCCTCAGGTTATTCAAACAGGGGACATAATCAACACGATATATTCGGTAAAAGATTACGGGTTGAGGAAGGTAAAGTTTACCGGCGGAGAGCCGCTTTTGTTTAAGGATTTGAAGAATCTCTTATACAGCGTGAAGCATATCGGAGACATAGACATATTTATTACGACTAACGGAACGCTTATAAAAAAAAGAATAAAAGATTTAAGCCCAAGCATAATAAGCAAAATATCGGTGAGCCTCGATACGCTAAATGAAGAAAATTATAAATTCATTACAGGTAAAAACTTGTTTAACGATGTTTTATCGGGACTTGATCTTTTAAAAAAAAACGGATACAGGGTCGAGATAGACAACCTGTTGTTAAAGGGTTTAAATACGAATAAACGAAGCTTAAAAAACATGATAGATTACTGCGCAAAAAATCAATTTGACTTGCAGTTTATCGAATTATCGGATAAAACAACGGCAGATATTTACGGGAAATATTATGCCGACCCGATTAAAACATTACGAAAAATCGGTTTAGATTTTAATGCCGAAAAAATAAACGACAGGAAGTTTTTTAAAATAAATGGAATTAAAGCAACCCTTTGCAAAAACATAAAAAATTTGCGCGAATCTTCCGGCGGCAGATGCTCAGGCTTAAGGCTTCTTCCAAACGGCTGTCTAAAAGATTTTTTTTATGAATAATTTAAGAGGTTTATAGGCTATGATAGTAGAACTAATCGGGAAAGAGGCCGATTTAACATTCGAATGCATGCACATCGTGCCGGGAAAAGGCGATTGTTCGAGGATACATCCCCATTTTCATTATGTCGATGTTCTGGTTGACGGCGAGTTTGACGATAAAAGAAGGATTGTCCATTTATATAAGTTGAAAGCCGTGATTAAAAGAATATGCGCTGCTTTTGAAGATAGAATTCTGGTTGCAAATTATCCCGAAAGCGTTCAGCGCATTGAGGATAAAGATTCGCATTACAGGATAGAAATAAATAATAAGCTTTACCTGATTCCTAAAGCCGATATTTTTAAAATCGAAATTCCGTCTCTGAACATCGAAGACCTCACGGTTTACTTCGCTCAAGAGCTTGCCCGCGATCTGAAGGAAGACGAATTATTTAAAACGCTTAACTATGTCGAGGTTACACTCAGCGAAGGACACGGTCAACGCGGAAAATTGCGTTTGGATTTGAAATGATTAAACAACATAAGGAATTAAGCTGCCTTATTCTTGCGGGCGGCGAATCCAAAAGGTTTGGGGAAAATAAGGCTCTATTTCATTTTGCAGGACTTACATTTATTGAAAGGGCATTAAATGTCGCATTAGATGTCAGCGCGGATATAGTTATATCCGTCAGGGAAGAGATGCAAAAAAAAGAGTATGGCTTGGCGGTAGATAAAATAATTAAAAAAAGATGCGGAAAAAATAAAAAAGAAAAATTTAATATTAAGTTAATTTCAGATGATATAAATTGCGGACTCAGGGGTCCCGTCAAGGGTATTTTTAGTTCCATTAAGAGTCTGACAGGCGAATTTATTTTGGTCATGGAGTGCGATGCCCCGTTTTTTAATACGGAGGCTGCAAGGG
>JAJYQZ010000098.1:3592-4737 GCA_021794335.1 bacterium | reverse complement strand
AGGTGCCCTATCATGGTAGTATATGGATTCTTAACCGCATTTATGATTCTTTCCGTCATCTGGGCTTCGGGCATATTAAATTTAGAGTGAACCGACGCTATGACGAAATCAAGCATGGAAAGCGTTTCGTCATCGTAATCCAGACCGCCGTCCGCCAGTATGTCGGATTCTATTCCTTTGAAAATTTTAATTTTGCCCTTATATTTATCATTTAGCCTGTCTATATACTCAATTTGGGATCCTAAATTCGACCTGTCAAGCCCGTTGGCGTAATGCGCCGAAACCGAATGATCCGAAATTCCGACATATTTATAGCCGTTTTTCAAGGAAGCTTTTACCATATCCTCTAAGCTGTCTTTTCCATCGGTATATGTGGTATGAACATGAAAAATACCCTGCAAATCCTTTTCTTCGACAAGTTCGGGGATGCCGCGGCTCAAGGCGGCATCAATCTCGCCTGTGCCTTCTCTTAATTCGGGTGGAATAAACTGCATTCCAAACACATTATAAAATTCGATTTCATTTGCAACCTTAACTTTATTGGAGGCATTGTCAATTCCTCTATCTCTAAATATTCCGTATTCGTTTATTTTATAGCCGTCTTTTTTTACCAATGTCCTTAGCTCCTCATTGTGAAGCTTGGAACCGGTAAAGTGGTGAAGAGCGTACACGAAATCCTCGTCTTGAACTATACGCAAATCGACATGGATGCCGCTTTTTAAAATAACGCTGATTTTGGTTTCTCCCGTGGATTCAATCCTTAAAACCTTATCGTAATTTACAAATCTTTCCGTAAAGGCTTGTTTGTCTTTTTCCTTGACCGAAGCGACAATATCTATATCCCCCACCGTTTCCATCTTCCTTCTCAATGAACCGGCTACCTCCATAACACCTGCAAGTTTATAAGGCGTATTTTTTAAATAATCTACAAAGGCTGAAGCCTCTTCCTGAGCAAAAACATATAAAAATCTCTGGCTGAATATCCTGTATTCTTCGATAGATTCCTTTAAATTTTCTATCGTTTTTTCGCCAAAACCATGCATTTTTGTCAGTTTATTCGATAAAATCGCGTTATAAAGGCCGTCTATACTCTTTATATGAAAATTCTCATATAGCATATTTGCCTTTTTTGGCCCCAATCCTCT
>JAJYQZ010000098.1:0-3492 GCA_021794335.1 bacterium | reverse complement strand
TCGTTTTTTCGCCAAAACCATGCATTTTTGTCAGTTTATTCGATAAAATCGCGTTATAAAGGCCGTCTATACTCTTTATATGAAAATTCTCATATAGCATATTTGCCTTTTTTGGCCCCAATCCTCTCAGCTTAATTAACTCTAATACTCCCTGAGGAATTGAACCTGCAAGCTCGTCATAATAGGCAAGATGTCCTGTTTTTATAAGTTCCTTTATTTTTAAAGAAAGATCCTTCCCGATTCCCGGAATATTAATTAAACCGTTTTCCCCTGATATATCTGAGAGGCTTTCGCCCAGCTGATTAATAACGCGCGACGCATTTAAATAAGCGCGTATCTTGAAAGGATTTTCCCCTTTTATTTCGAGAATCTCGGCAATTTGCTCGAAAACCCTTGCAATTTCACTATTTGTCATAATATTCTAATTTTGACGGCATCTTTTTTGATGACATTTTTAATAATATTGTAAAATTTATTGTTATAATATATAATAAAAGGGTAAAAAGAAGCAAATAAATATATATTCTAATAACTATATAATATAAACTACTCTATGGGGCTTTTATATAATTTTATTCAATTTATTTTCAGCGCTTTAAATTTTATTCTCTGGGCTTATATGTGGATAATTATAATAAAAGCTCTGCTTTCCTGGGTCAATCCCGATCCGTATAACCCCATAGTCCGATTTATAAATGATATTACGGAACCGGTTTTGGAAAAAGTAAGAATAATATTGCCGTTGGGAAATGTTATGGCTTTTGATTTATCTCCGATTATAGTAATTTTAATAATATATTTTATTCAATATATTTTACGGTATGTCGAATATTATTATGTATTGCCTTTAATGTTCACTAATTATTTACATTAACATAATTTATATTATATTATATAATAATATTATAATTAACCGGCTAACCGGCCGCGCAATGAAATTCGATTCGTTAATTTGACTAACGAAATTTAAAAAACAGGTGGGGTGGCATGGAACTTTCTCCATTAGAAATTAGGTCCCAAAAGTTTTCGAAAAAGATTAAAGGATATGATGTAACCGAGGTCGAAAATTTTCTTGACATCGTATCGAAAGACTTGGAAAAGCTTTACGGAGAATACTACAACTTAAAAGAAGAACTTGTTAAGAAGAACCAGGAGATTGCGGATTATAAGGAAAAAGACAGGTCCATAAGCGAGGCAATTCTCATGGTCCAATCCGTTTCAGGCGACATAAAAAAAGCGGCAATTTCCGAAGCAGAAAGCATTAAAAATAATGCGCTTATCGATGCAAAAAAAATAATAGGCGGCGCCAATGCGAAATACATCGAAATAGTAAATAATATTAATGATTTATTAAACAAAAGACTTATAATAATCAGCTCTATAAAAAATCTGCTTTCTACAAATATTAATCTAATCGAGCAGGAAGCAAGAAGAAAAGTCGAAATTTCTTTTATTCCAGAGCAAGTAAAATTTGAAAATGCGGGTAATAACGAAAACACTAATGAAAATGAAAACAATTTAAAAGAGCCTGCGAAACCCGCTGAACCGGAACCGGTTCTTAGCCGGGAAGACAAACAAATACAAAGGCAAATACAGGAAGATGTGGAACAGGAAGACAGCGAACTTTTCGAAAGCAATAACGAGCCGCCTAAAAATAAAGAACCGGAAGAAAAAGACGAAAGAAAAGATTTGGAAAAAGATTTAGACGAGTTATTGAAAGGCGTAAACAAATTTTCCCTTTAAAGCGAAATAGGTTCAAGCCGCCCGCAACCGTATATATTTTTTCGTTATATTAAAATCTTGCATTTATAGCCAGTTATGCGGCAAAACGGTTATTATACCGAGAATAACCATTGCCGCGCTTAAAAGTCCTACTCCCGCAAGCGCAGGTTTGGAATAAGCATAATCTCCGAGAATTTTTTTATTTCCGGCAAGCGCTATTAAAAAACCTAAAACAACGGGAAGAATGAATCCGTTAAATGCTTCCACATCCACCATTATAGTGACAAGCGGAAGACCCGGAATAAGAACAAGCATAGCCGAAATAAAAATTAACGCAACATATACGAAGTAAAAGATTTTTGCCTCGCTAAATTTATGATTCAGGCTGTGTTTGTACCCCCATGTCTCGCCTGCCGCCCATGTAAAAGCCATAGAAACCACAAAGGCGGCAAGCAGGCTTGAACTGTAAAGCCCTATTGCGAAAAGAAGCCCTGAATATTTCCCGGCCAAAGGTATTAAAGATGTTCCGATTGCTTGTGCCGTTGAGGGTTTAATGCCTGCCTTAAACAATGTAGCCGCGGTCATAACTATTACCGCAATCATAAGAATCTGCGTTGCTATGCTGCCAATCAAAGTGTCCGTTTCGGCCAGCTTGACATCTTTTTTGCATAAATTTTTATCGACCGTCGCGCTTTGCTGATAATAAATCATCCACGGCATTATGACGGCGCCTGCATTTGCGGCTATGAGCCAGATATAATCTTTATTATGTAACGGCTGCTTTGCAAATAAACCGTTAAAAATTATTTCATGGATATCGGGGTGGGCAAAAATTGCAGCCGGTATAAATACGAATCCGGATAAAGAAAAAATAAGAGCTATATTCTCGGCTTTTTTATAACTTCCGGTAAAAACCACGAAAAGCAGTATTAAAAAACTAATTCCAACCGTATAAACCTTTGGTATCCCAAATATTTCCCCGCTTGCGGCAATTCCCGAAAACTCGGTTATCAACGCGGAAAAAACGACAAGAAATAGTGTTATTGTGGCAAACATAGCCCACTTTTCACCGTAAAATTCTCTTATAAGTTCTCCATGCCCCTTTCTGGTAACACAGCCAAGCCTTGAGGTCATGGATTGAACAAGATAAAGTATAGGAATTAAAAGGATTTGGAGCGGTATTAATTTATATCCCCAGTTAGCCCCAGAAACACCTGCCGTTGTGATAGAGCCTGCATCCATATCCGCTATCATAACAATAAATCCCGGTCCTAAAACCTTAAAAAAATGGAGTGTCCTGTAAAAAATTCTTTTATATCTATATCTATGCCTTTTTCTGCTTCTTTCTCCCCCGCCTTCTTTTTCCGTTATATTTTCTTTGACGCCGTTATCTTTTATCACCCTGTTGTTCATTAAATTAGAAACTCCTTCTAAAATTTTCCTAAGGAAAATTTTCTTTATTGGAATATGCCATAACGGATAAAATACATTACTAAAATTGTAATGTATTTTCCCTTTTAAGTATTATATAATTATTTTTATTTGTCAAGGAAAAAAAATTTAATATAATTTAATATAATTTGGTAAATTTTTTTATTTGTGATATACTTTTATTGTAAATATTGATTTCACCATAGCACCGCATATAATATAATTTTAAAATTTTAAAGGCTTAATAAGATTTAACCTAAACATTAAAAATGAAAATACTGCTTATTCAACCGGATAATAAAAACACTATCGGACTTAACAATGTCGCTTTAATCGAGC
>JAJYQZ010000133.1 GCA_021794335.1 bacterium | reverse complement strand
TGCTTTCGGCTTTTTTAAACCAGTATTATTCCAAAAATTTGGAAATAGACGGAAAGATTTCCGATGAAATCTTAATTCCGGTAAACATAAATATCGATGATAAAAACAGCCTTTTAAGTTATATTAAGCAATTTTCGGCCAAAAAGGTGAAAATTATCGGCGCCGGTAAAACAATTTCTAACGGAAAAAAGAATAAATACGGCGATATTATAGCAATGGCATTGGAAAATGCAAAAAAGAATTTTTTGGAAAAGGCGGGCGGGGGCGGCCCGGCAAGGACAGGTAACGAAGGAGAAAAAGGCGCGGACGGCAAAGGCGGGGAAGAAAAACTGCTCGGCATATTAAAGGATGTTCTGCGCCTTGATAAAATCCCTGAAATTATTGAATGTTTTGATATTTCTAATATATCGGGGACTTATGCGGTTGCTTCCAAGTCCGTTCTTAATAACGGTAAAAAGGATACCTCATTATACAGAAAATACAGAATCAGGTCAAAAAATACCCCTGATGATTATGCCATGATGTATGAGGCTTTATACAGGCGGTTTAATAATGCGGCGGCAGGAAAAGACCCGCTGCCGGATTTAATTATGGCGGATGGCGGAAAGGGGCAATTAAATGTTTTAGTAAGGGTATCAAATGAATTTAAGAAAAAAGGGCTGATAGACGCTAAAGATATGCCGGCGCTAATTGCGATTGCAAAGGCAAAAGACAGGGGTAAAAATATCGAAACGGATAATATTTATTTGCCGAACAGAAAGAACGAGGTTAATTTCGGAAAGAATAAAGAGGCAATTTTTTTACTGATGCGGTTAAGAGACGAAGCGCACAGGTTTGCCGTGTCGTATTTTTCGAAACTTAAGCGGAAGTCGTTAGTTTCCTCCGAATTATTAAACATCAAAGGGGTTGGAAGAACGGTTTACAAGAATTTAATGGATAGCCTGGGGAGCGTGGAAAATGTGAAAAACGCCTCGATAAATCAACTATCGGATATTAAAGGCGTCAATAAAACGGCGGCGCAAAATATTTATGATTATTTTCATAATGACCGGGCAAATTCTTTCAACTTGCCGATCAAATAATCATTTTCGAATTTTTTTCGGACGGCTATCCTGAAATATTTATCGTCAAGACCGTGATAATTTCCGCAATATCTAATTAAAATACCCGATTTAAGCAAATAGTTTTTTAAATCCAATCCGTTAAACTTTTTGGATTTAATTCTTATTAAAAAGAAATTTGCTTCGCAGGGTATTATTTCGAACGCGTTAAGAGCTTTTAGTCTGCCGTGAAGATTATATTTTATGTTTTCTAATTTTTGCGCGGTATTTATAATATAATCCCCGTCATTTAAAGAACTGATTGCAATTGCCGTTCCAAGACCGGTTATTTTCCATGGAATAATATTGCCGGAAAATTTATCGATTATTTCATTATTCGCTATTATATAACCTAATCTTTCGCCTGGCATTGCAAAAAATTTTGTTAAAGAGCGGATTATAATTAAATTATTATATTCGCGTGTCAGGCGCTTAGCCGAAAATTTCTCGCAAAAATCCATAAACGATTCATCCAAAACTAAAAAAGCATCCTTCTTTTTTAGCAGGTTTAATATTTCCTTAATACTGTCCAAAGGGGTAACAGCTCCTGCCGGATTTGAAGGGCTCGCGAGGAAAACCATATCGTTTTTGTTTAGCTTTTCGATATTTTTTAAAAGATTCAAATAGCTTTTTTTCAAAAGCCTGAAATTATCGGCAGGATATGTATTTATATGAATAAGAGAGGATTTTACCGATATTGCCGCCCTTTCGTATTCATAAAAAGACGGTTCGACTATAAGGACTGTTTCCGGCTTTATAACCTGTGTAATGTTGAAAATAAGGTCGGTTGCCCCTGCCCCTAGAAATAACGAGTCTTTACTTATATTATGATAAATGGATAATGCGTCTGTCAGGGTTTCGGGGTAGCTTTCGGGGTAATTTTCGACGAAAAATTTTGTCAGCCTGTAATTTTTTATGATTTTAACGGCATTTTTGCTTAAGCCGAATGGATTTATGCCTGCGGAAAAATCTATTATTTTTAGCCGTGAAGGATTAAAACTAGCGGCATTATTAATGCCGCCGTATAAATCTTTTGTATATGATAATATGTTGCCGCCGTGGCAGGAATAAAGATTTTTTGTCAACCCATGATTCTGACAAATTTCAGTTTTTGATTCCATTAACCCTTTTTGTGAATAATTCAAGAAAACCGGCTGATGTTTTTATGGCTTCGGGCAGGATTCTACCGAGTGAATTAAAATATTCCATTTTTGTTCTTGCATATAATAATTCAGGCAGGTATTTCGAAGAATTATGAGCGTTGTAATCAACCCAGCCAAAGGGGTGTTTGTCGCTATAATGCCCTTTTAAAGGCTTAAACTTATATATCCCGTTTTCTAAAGGCAAATTTACATCCAAATAATGCAATGACATCCATCTTTCAAAAAGAACATGTTTCCTTAATGCCAGATTAGTAGTGTGAAACGGTATGCACAGGTCCTGAACGAGATGCGTCGCTCCGCCTAATGCTATGAATGACCTTTTAAACCGCCCCTTTTCCCAATCTTTTGCGGCAATATTAAACAGCTGGACGCATTTTGTGCCTGCGTCCGAAAATCCCCTGATGTAGCCCGCATGAGAGTGAGGGTATAAGTAATGTCCGCCAAACCAGTGAACCCTTAATTTTTTAATGGCAAGTCTGTCTATAATGTAAGAGCCGCGTTGCATTAATTTAATGCGTTCATCGGGTTTCAAGCCCGAAATATCGCGGTTAAAAATAGTATCTATGACATCATGCTTCGAATCGTTATAAAGCAGTTCGAATGTTTTTTCGATGCAGTAATTATGTAGTTTTGGTTGCATAAGTTTGTTTATATTTATATTGTCCCGTCTTTTTAAGCTTCAGTTTATTTTATATCATATTTTAAAAATAATTCAATACTTATTTTTAGGTTATTTTTAGGTTATGGAAATTTGAAAGCATTTTAATAATTTAAAAAATCGGGAAGGTAAAGATTTTTCTTGACTTTAAGATAATATATGCGATATAAAAAATAAAGGCAAATATAATAATAAAATATAATAATGCACCTAAAAGTTTTAAAAAATTAAAGGAGTCAGCCATGTTCAAAAGTATTTTATGCCCTGTGGATTTTAGCGATACATCTACAAGCGCGGCTTATAATGCCATTAATTTTGCTTCGGAAATTAAAGCCGAAATAACATTTATTCATGTTATAGATATTCAAGCATTGCAAAATATCGGGGATTTGTCGGGCGGGTCTTTAAATGACCTTGATTTTTTGATTGAAGAAGAAAAACCAATTTTAAATAAATTAAAGGAAGAGTGCGAGAAAAAAGGAGTTAAGGTTAAGACCATACTTACGCACGGAGAGCCGCACAATGTTATTTTAGGGGCGATAAAAGAAGGCGGTCATGATATTGTTATAATGGGCACGCACGGAAGGAAAGGACTAACAAGAACGGTGCTTGGCTCGATGGCTGAAAGCATTGTCAGAAAATCCGATGTACCTGTTTTATTGTATCATTATAAAGGATAAGTCCTCTAAGTTGTATATCCTTCCATAACCTTCCCCAGAAAGACAGCTTCTGGAACGGCGCCGACCACTTCGCCGTTATCGTTCATTACCGTCTTGGGGACGCTAAAAACCTCGTATTTGTCGGCAAGATTTGGAAATTCTTGAATTTCTATAACATCGGCCGTTATATTGTCGTTTTCTATGGCAAAATTATGAGCAAGAACCGCCGCCGGCGGACAATGGGGTCAAGTAGGGGTAACAAATACCTGAATATTATAAGGCTTTATAATTTCTTTAAGTTTTTCTATAGTTTTTTCGGAAAGGCCGGTATTTTTGGCGGAGACATTCATTATTCCATGGATTAAGGTCATAAACTCATGGCCTGCGGGGATACCGTAAAAACGAACGCCATAATCCTTATCTCCTTCGACCACGATTCCGGGTGTTCTTTTAATGGAATACTGCTTAACCTTTTCTTTATCTTTGTCAAAATCATACTCTTCGAGAGATATCTTATCGCTCAAACCTGAAACCTCGAGCAGAATGTCTTTTACTTCCTTGCAGTACAGGCAGGCATCTTCGGACTTGAAAAATATTATTTTAACATTATTTTTAAGTTTGCTTTCAAAATCTTTCTTTAAAAATTCGGCATCCTGTTCGCTTAGAAGGGACATTTCATCTCCTTTTTCATTTAAAATGTTTCGGTATTTTTCGGCATTTATATCTATTGCTTGTTTTATTATAAAACAAACAGCATATAAATGCAATATCAACCCAAAATAAAAATTGATTTTTAGTAATTATAGTGATATATTTAAGAAATCTCTGGAGGTTATATGCTTGATAAATTTAAAGAAATCAAAAAAAACAAAATAATTTTAGTTGCTATTTTATTAGCCGGCGGCCTTATTCTTGGATTATCAAGCTATGCTTATTCCAAAGGAACGGATAACTTTAATGTTAAAAAAAACGGAGAAAAATATTATTCCGAAAATAAGAAATTTATAATACTTAATATATCGAGCAATATGACGGCTTATATCAATAAAAAAAATCAGAAGGTTTATTATTACTACAATAAATTTTATTATTTTTGGAGCAATGGTATCTGGTTCTGTTCAAAAGAAATAACAGGCATGTTTAAAATAACGCCCCAAA
>JAJYQZ010000239.1 GCA_021794335.1 bacterium | reverse complement strand
TAGTTTCAACGCTGACGCCGCTTATAAACGCAATATATCCGGGTATTATCGGTATGATGCACGGAGAGAAGAAAGCCAATAACCCGCCGAAAAAAGCAATGCCGTAAGTTAGATTAAGATGAAACATAATTAATTTAGATGCCTCCTTAAAATGCTTATTATTGCTTATTATTGCGGTTAATGATTTAAGATAATGATTTTAGGTTAAACCTTAATTTGTTACTATGTTGCAAAAATAATGCCATTTTTAAGGTGCCGTTAAAACATGAATCCGATAGAATTCCGCTGAAACATTGGCCGTTTTGGGACAATTTTTAATCCCATAATTGTCCCTTTTGGGACAATTAATATTTTTTTATTTTATATTTAATAATATTTTATACTATATTAAACCATATCACATTTTTTGTAAAAAATAAATATTTTATTTATTTTATTTATTTAAGCCTGAAAAGGCCGTATTTTTTCACTTTTGTTATTAACTGCTTTCTTGATATGCCGAGCGAGATTGCTGTTTTAGTTTGATTGTAATTATTTTTTTGAAGCGCATTTTTAATTAAATTAATTTCCACTTCATCGAGTTTTATCCCGCCCTCGTCCGAACCGGTTAAATTTTTATATGTTTGAATCTGTTTGGAAAACATAGTCTTGGGTAAATTCGGCGGCTCGATTACATCTGAAGTAGCCACAACAACGGCTCTTTCGATAATATTTTCAAGTTCCCTTATATTTCCCGGAAAATCGTAACTCATCAAAATATTAACCGTATCTTTCGATATGGCCTTAATATTTTTCTTATTAACGGCGCTATATTTTCCTGCAAAGAAATTGGCAAGGGCTGGGATGTCGTCTCTTCTTTCCCGTAGCGGAGGTATTTTAAAATGTAAAACATTTATCCTGTAAAAAAGGTCTTCCCTGAATTTTTTTTCGATAACGTTTTCCTCTAAATTAACATTTGTAGCGCATATAATTCTTGCATTAAGCTCTATTTTTAAGTTAGAACCGAGCCTTGAAAATTCTTTTTCCTGTATTACCCTGAGGAGCTTTGCCTGCATCGCAAAGGGCATTTCTCCTATTTCGTCTAAAAAAAGCGAGCCGCCGTTTACAATCTCAAATTTGCCTTTTTGCATAAATACCGCTCCCGTAAACGAACCTTTTTCGTGTCCGAATAGCTCGCTCTCCATAAGGTCTATCGGGATGGCGCTTAAATTTATCGGCACAAAATCACCTTTTCTTTCCGAAAGAGAATGTATTATTTTAGCTAAAACTTCCTTGCCTGTCCCCGTTTCTCCTGTTATCAAAACATTTGAAACAGATTTGGAAGTTAAAACAATTTCTTTTAAAATTTCTTCCATTTCATTACTTTTAAATATAAAATCTTTCTTAATTTTTTCTATGTTTTCATCATGAAAATCATCGCCGAGCTTTTCGGGGCTTCTTTTTTGCAAGGCTATTTTTAAATTTTCGACGAGTCCTTCTATATCGACGGGCTTTGAAATAAAATCGTCGGCTCCGAGTTTCATGGCGTCAACCGCCTGCTTTATAGTCCCAAACGCCGTAATTACGATAAATATCACATCTTTATCGTATCTTCTTATTTTGGACAAAAGGTCTATCCCGCTTATCCCCTGTAATTTTAAATCGCAAAGTATAATATCGTGCCGCTTTTCATTAAAGAGACTGAATCCTTCTTCCGCGCTCAGGGCGGTATCGACAAAAAAACCGCGGCTCGAAAGATTTAAGCTTACCGTTCTTAAAAGATTTTTTTCATCATCGATTAATAATATTTTCTTCATTTAACGATACCCGACCCGACGGCTTTAGGAATTACAAGCACAAACGCGGTTTTATTATCTTTGCTGTAAACATTTATCGTTCCCCCGTGAAGTTTAATGATGCGCATAGATACCGGAAGACCGAGCCCCGAGCCGTTTTTTTTCGTCGTAAAAAACGGCTTTAATATCTTTTCTATATTTTCTTCGGGTATAGTCTCGCCGTTATCGATAATTTCGATATTTATAAAACCATCTCTTAAAATCGTTTTTATTTCAATAATTTTATTCTCGGTATTATATGTTTTATCCATTGCGTTTATTATTAAGTTTAATATAACCTGTTTAAGTAGTTCCGGATCCCCATTAATAATGGGCAGGTCTTCTTGAAATTCCTTTATTAATTTTATATTTAAATTGTCGATTTCTAATTTTAATATTCTTACCGAATCGTCAATAAGCCTGTTTATATTTACCGGAACCAGTTCGGGATTTCTTTGTCTGGAAAAACTCAAAAAATCGACGGTCATTTTATCGAGTCTTTTTACTTCATTATTTATTATATTGGTAACCTCTAATACTATCTTATTTCTTGTTTCGTGGGATATATATGCATTTGCGGAAGAAATAATATATATGGCGTTTTTAACTTCATGCGCTATATCAGCCGACATTTCACCCATAATCGCCATACAGTTTAATTCGTTCTTTTCTTTATTCACTAAATCAATTTTTTTTGTATATTCCTCGATTGACAGCGCCATCGAGTTAATTGCGCTTATAACGCTTCCGATTTCATCGTTTAACCTTTTCTTAAAACTTATCTTATAATCGCCGTTTTTTATCTTTTCGATATTCTCCTTTATCTCGAGCAAGGGCTTTGTAATAATAACCGTTATAATATAAAACATAAAAAGCCCTAAGGCTATAAAAATGAGCGCTATTAGCGAAAATCTGACCCCGACCCAAAAAACGCGGTTATTAGTGGCTTCAATCTCTTTTTTTAAATTAAATTTAATTGCAACAAGCCCTAATTTTTTGCCGCCGTAATCGATATTTCTAATTAAAACCGATCCGCCTCCGTTTTCTTTATCGTTAATATCGTTAACGGGATTATGCGCGGCATAAAGCTTTCCGCTGTTCATTATTAATTTCCCCTCGGGATTATATATCGAAATACCCTTGATTATGCGGTAATTTTTTATATTAGACTTTAAATATTTTTTCAAAAACCGAATTTTATTGAAATACAAAGAGTATTTTATTTCCGAGATTAAGATTCTGGCTATCCTTGTATTTTTTAAATAATGTCTGCCCGATAATGTTTTGTAAATAGTATAAAGAAAGACGGCGTCGCTTAGAAAAATAGTGAAGAAAAAAATAGCAAAAGCGCTTATTAATATTTTCCATTTAATGCTTAAATTTTTAATAAAATGTTTCATGATTATACGAAATTATAGATGCTCTATAGATACAGAGGCTTTGAGCGGCGGGATTGACGGAAATAAAATTATTGCCAAAATCTAAAGGCTACGGCGGCATTGTTAATTATAAATCATATAGTTATATATTATATTATTTATTATTTTATTATATTGTAAACGGTATTATAAGCCTCTTCCGCCGTAAGTCCTTTATGAACGACAGCCTTTACGGCTTTAATCATGTTGACGGGCTTTTCCGATTGAAATATGTTCCTGCCCATATCCACGCCTGCCGCACCGCGCTTTACGGCATTATACGCAAGCTCCAGAGCCTCCTTTTCACCAGTCTTTTTCCCTCCGGCAACAACCACCGGAACCGGACAGGCATTTACCACCCTTTCAAAATCATCGCAATAATATGTTTTTACAATGCTTGCTCCGGTTTCGGCCGCAATCCTCACGGCTAAGGATAGATAACGGGCATCCCTTGTCATCTCTCTTCCGACCGCCGTTACCGCAAGAACGGGAATACCGTATCTATTTCCTTCATCGACCAATCTTGCAAGATTTATTATCCCTTGCTTTTCGTTTTTAGAGCCGATAAATATCGATAAAGCTACGGCGCTTGCATTAAGCCTTACGGCGTCCTCCATCGAAACGGTAATATCCTCATCGGACAAGTCGTCTTTCAATATGCTTGTCCCTCCGCTAACCCGCAAAACAATCGGAATATCGATACCCGCCTCGATTTGATTTCTTAATATGCCCCTTGTGAGCATCAGCGAATCCGCATAATTTAAAAGCGGGGTAATAGCGCCTTTAACATCCTCAAGCCCGCCCGTAGGACCCATAAAATAACCGTGGTCTATCGCAAGCATGACCGTTCTTTTATCCTTCGGTTTAATAATCCTCGAAAGCCTGTTTTTTAAACCGTAATCCATATACCCTGCCCCCTTTTATAGTTTTAAACTTGTCCCAACCCGCATCTTTAGTTTGCAAGAGCGGCATATTCTTCGCGCACGGAAGAATATATGCCTTTAAGTATGCAAACTAAAGGTATGGGCGAGAATCCGGTTTTAAATAAAATAATATGAACCAATGAAATAAATAAATCTGGTGCTTTTTGCACTACCTTAAAAGTGATGTAAAGATGTCATAACTAACAAAGTCCCGACCATCGCCACTAATAAGCCAAGAACGCCAAAGGTCAAATTAGTACTCCATTTTGACCTTTTATCTATGGCATCAAATTTAATTTCGAGGCTGTTAATTCGTTCATCGAATTTAGATTCAAGGCTGTTAATTCGTTCATCGAATTTAGATTCAAGGCTGTTAAACCGTTCATCGAATTGCGTCTTAAGTCCGTTAAACTTCTCGGTAAAAAGCTTCTCCTGTCCGTCAAATCTGCTGTCGAAGTATTTTTCGGGAGAGACCGAAAGGCTCATATTCATATAATCGTCACCCTTTTTAATTTGTTCCATTATAACTCCTTTTTTATTATAACATTCAAATTATTTTTTTTAAATCATAAGATTTGCAAATTGATAATTATTTTATTATATCAGGCAAATGTTAAAGGATTATGACGGGAATGTTAAAAAGAGATGAATTTTTTGTTACAGTTCGGTTAAGAAAAAGCGCAGGCTGGGGTGAGGGATAAATCGGACACCTTTATTTCAAGCGGGAGTAGGGAAATAAATAAATCTGACACCTTTATTTAATTTTTATTTTTATTTTAAAAAGCGGAAGGGGATTAATCCCTTCCGCTTTAATTTTATAACCATCGGGCGTTAGCCAAATTAGAATGAAATTAGAATGCAAAGTCAAGACCCGTGCCGATTGTGTTATCCTGTGATTTGTTGGTGAATAAATACCCCAGGTATAAATGAGCGTTGTAGGCTAAGTTGTATTCAGCCTGAATTGCAAAAGCGTCTTTTACACCTTCGTTAGAGCAACCGTTGCTGCTTGTATATATTCCAGATTCATATAAACCGGCGTTATCGCAAGCAGTTCCATAAGTGCCGTTAAAAGCTTCCTGAGCGCTTTTATGCGTCCAGCTGTACGCCGCATAGTCAGCCGAGAGCATTAAGCCGTTTCCAATCTGCGGCAATAAATATCTGCCGTAAACCTCAAATGTATTATAGCCGTTTGAATTTTGGGTATTGCCGCCGTATGTAATACCGTTAGGACCGTAAGGATGGTTATCTCTTTGCTGCATATAAGTTAAACCAAGCTCGTAAATATCGTTGGCAAGGTCGACATCGACGCCGTTAACCTGAACGCTGTCATTCCATGCGCCAACGGTTGCATTGTGAAGCGGCTGGGATATTGACGCTCCGTAATATCCAAACTCAAGCTGACCCATAGGAATCGGATAGTATTCTTTTAACTGATAGGAATATTCCATCGCGTTGCTTACGCCAGTACCAGTTGGATTATTTACATTATTAATCCCGCTAGCTGCATTTACGCCGCTGCTGCCTGCATCATTTGTTACCGATACTTTATACCACAAATGATAACCCGGAGTTCCATAAAGGGCAAAACCTAAGTTTCTTGCATGAATTAAACTACCAGCCTCGGAGTCATAACCAACATTTAATCCTTGCCCCGCACCTATTACTGCAGTTCCAAGTTGAGGTGAACCTTGAGGCGTTGAGATTAAATAAAACGGCATCTGCCTGTAAAAATACGGGCTTGCGGTTGTAACCTGACCTAATTTTAAATTAAACAGGTGCGACGGCACGCCGAAACCGGTGCCCAAGCCGTTGATAGAGGCAAATATCTGCTTGCCGTTAATCGGACCTTTTCCTGTACCAAACCCGTAATGTACATAAAAGGATAATGAATTGGCAAGAGGCGTGTATAACTTAAATGCGCCCGCATCAACCACATCCACGCTAGCGCTGAACGCATCCGTTGCCGGACTTACATTTTCATTCGTATAATGCTGATAGCCGATAATCGGTTCAACCATCACCGGAATCGGCCATGGGTTCGGAAGGCTCAAACCTTCTGTTATCTGCGTTGCATCCGACGGAGTTCCGTTTGTTCCCGGAAGCCTGAAGCCGTTTCTCCAGAATGCCCTGCCGAACGGGTTTAAGTTTGGAAATACCGTGTGGCAAACTGCGCATGAAAAATGATACTTTTGAGCAAAAGCGGGAATTGCGTTTGCTTTTTTTGGCAGGGTAACAAATGAGAACGCCAAAATAAACAAGGCAATCATAGTTACTACTAATTTCTTTTTCATAACTTTCCTCTCTCTTAAAGTTAAAATTAAAAATTAATAAAAAAACAGAACTAACAAACATTTATTGAACTACAACTCCCCCGTCCGGATACTCTGCGGGGGTGGCATGCTTTAATCTCTTTCTCCCTCTCCACCTCCTTATATTTAATATTTTAATTTATTTTCCCAAACTTTAATTCCGTATTTTAACCGTTTTTGTTCCTTCATATCTTGCATTTACAGGCTTAAATGCACCATTATAAGCAATATATGATTTAATATATATAATATATATACTTAAATTTATCGCTTGTCAATACTTAAAATAAAATCGTTAATTAATTTATATTGATATATAGATTAATATATCGGCAATATCATTATTTTTCTTTTATGATTTCATTATATTACCTATTTTGTTAATGTCAATATCTTTTCTCTCTCTTTCTTCTTTGTTGGGATAGGGGTTATTTTCTCACATAAACTATGTACTCGGGAAGGCTTATTTCGTAAGACAGGAATTCGTGGTTAGTTTTTTTGCAGTAGCTTTTTAAATCCTCGACGATACCCTCGTCCGAAGCCACGACCTTCAGTACGGAACCTTCGGGTATGTTTTTAAACTCCTCCGCCACCTTCATAATGGGCACCGGGCAGGATAAACCGAATGTATCAAGCTCGTAATCGTGCTTCATAATCTTTTACGCATGCTCAAGCAAATCGTGTTCGTTCTCGTCATGCTCCGGCGTTTCCACCCTGCCTATCGGACCCTTGCCCGCCTTTCTTGCCTTGTAATCCTCCACGGCAAGATGAAGCGCGTCCGCGGCAAGATTGGAGCAATGCATTTTAACGGGAGGAAGCCCGTCTAAAGCCTCGGCAACAACCTCGTTAGATACCCTTTCCGCCTCTTCGAGCGTCTTTCCTTTTACAAGTTCGGTTACCATTGAACTTGTTGCGATAGCCGCTCCGCAGCCGAATGTTTTAAATTTTATATCGTCGATTTTATCGTCCTTAACCTTGATATATATTTTCATTATATCGCCGCAGGTCGGATTGCCGAGTTCCCCTACCCCGTCCGCATTTTCGATTTCTCCCACATTTCTTGGATTTTGAAAGTGATCCATAACTTTTTCCGAATATACCGGCATAATGTTACCTCCGTATTTTTATTATTAAATTTATACTTTATTTCTTTTTTTAACCTCTTCGTAAAGGGGCGACATTTCCCTTAATTTATTTACCACCCCGGGAAGTTCTTTTACAAAATAAGCGGCGTCTTCCAGCGAATTGTCCTCGCCCAAAGAAATAAGCAGCGAGCCCTGCGCGAGCGCAGGGTCAACCCCTATCGCGCTTAACACATGGGACGACTTTAAAATTTTGGATGTGCAGGCTGAACCGCTTGCCACCATAATTCCGTTATTGTTCAGCCACATCAGCATTGATTCGCCCTCGATATATTTAACCACAAAGTTTAAATTGTTAGGGAGTCTTTTTTCGGGATGCCCGTTAAGATACACCTCGTCTAAGGAGCCCAATACCCCGCTTACTATATCTTTTTGAATAGGTAAAAGATGCGCCGTCCTATCCTTTAACTCTTTTTTTGCCAGTTCGCATGCAACACCTGCGCCCGCAATGGCAGGAACATTCTCCGTGCCCGCCCTTCTTCCAAACTCTTGAATACCGCCGTCTATTAAAGGCATTATCCTGATTCCCTTTTTAAGGTAGAAAAGCCCCGTTCCCTTCGGACCGTAAAATCTGTGTGGCGAGGCAGAAAGCATATCCACACCCAATTCTTTAACATCCGTTTCAATAAACCCACAGGAAGTGTTTGCATCGGTATGTATATATGCCCCAGAGTTTTCATGCACTATTTTAGAAATTTCTTTAATATCCTGAATAGTGCCGATTTCATTTGACGCATGAGTTATACTGACAAGAATCGTATCCTTTCTTAAGGCGTTTTTGACATCCTGAGGGTCAACCGAACCGTATTTATCGACAGGGATTTCGCTGACCTCGAAGCCGAGTTTTGCCAAAGCCTTAACGGCATTCAACACGCTAAAATGCTCGATTTTAGAAACGATTATATGTTTTCCTTTATCCATTCTGGCAAAAGCCGTTCCTTTGATTGCAAGATTATTGGATTCGGAACCGCTCCCCGTAAATATCACCTCGTTACCCGCCGCATTTAAAAGCTCCGCCGCCTGAAGCCTTGCCTTGTTCAATACCTCCCTCGGCTCGTCTCCCAGCGTGTGAATGCTCTGCGGGTTGCCGTATTCCTGCATAAAAAAGGGCTCCATCGCCTCTTTTACCTCCGGTCTCATCTTAGTTGCCGCAAAATGGTCAAAATTTATTATCTTCACTTTTGCCTCCAAATCTAATCTAAAATAAATATTATATATAATATATAAAAATTAGTTTCCCTTTCTTTCCTAGTTGAATAATTTACTTTCTTTAAGTAAAACATACTTTACTAAATTAGTCAAGTATTATTGCAAAAAATTTTTCATTAAAAAAAGGGGGTTAAAATAAAAAAGGGGTCTGATTTAAAATCAGACCCCTTTTTTCTAGACAAAAATGATACCTACTTTAATGAGTCTAAATAGGACGCAAGCTCAAAAAGCTCTTTTTTGGAAAGCATTTTGTGGTCAGGCATAATAGCCATATATGTTTTGCCGTTTATTTTCACCATAGAACCTGATTTAAAATGCTTTGCGGGCGTCGCAATTTGAACCTCAAGCCATTTAATAGAATGTTTAAGCGCTCCTTCTTTCGAAAGGTCGGGACCGATATTGCCGCCTTTGCCGTTTATCGCGTGGCAGGCAAAGCAATCGATACCGTTTTTATGGGAATGAATGAGTTCGGCTCCAAGCTGCGCGGCCGATAACTTAACAGGAGCAGTAATTGCGTGAACGACAATATAGCCTAAGACAATAACAAGAACGATAAAAATAATCGTAAAACCCTTTTTCATAAACCCCCCTTATATAATAGTGATTTTATTTATACATCGTTAATAATCAAATTTCATCAAAGAATTAATAGTATATTGCTTCAATTTTTCTCTTCCGTTTAAAAACGAAAGTTCGGCTAAAAACGCCGCATCCGCCACTTCCGCTCCGAACTCTTTCACGAGGTTAATTGCGGCAAGAGCCGTACCGCCGGTTGCTAAAACATCGTCGGCGATAATTACCCTGTCCCCTTTTTTTAATGCGTCTTTATGAATTTCAAGCGTCGCGCTTCCGTATTCTAAGTCGTAGCATAAAGAATTGCACTCGTACGGGAGTTTGCCCGGCTTCCTGACAATTATTACTCCTGCTCCAAGCCTGTAAGCAAGCGCGGAACCCACCACAAAACCCCTCGCCTCTATGCAAACGACATAATCTATCTTTTCGTTCAGATATTTGTTTGCAAGACTATCGATGGAAAATGCAAAAGCCTTGGGATTCGCAAGGAGGGGCGTTATGTCTTTAAAATTAATCCCTTTCTTGGGAAAATCCGGAATCTCCCTGACAAAGCCCTTTAAATCGTCGATTGAATTGACTAAATTTAACTTATCCATGTTTTATTATACCCCGACTTAAAAAAACTAAATTATTATACAATATCGTAAAATGAAATTCAAATATAAAAAATATATACCCATGTATTTACGAGGCAGAGGTTTTATTTATAAAACCCGAGCCTGAGCCTTATTACAGCGAAAAAAGCCTCAAAAATAATGCCGTTTGACATCTTGGATTTACCCTTAGTTCTTTCATAAAATATTATAGGGTATTCCCCGAGGATGCAGCCTGCCTTTTTCATCCTGTATTTCATTTCGATTTGAAAGGCATATCCCCTCGAGCCGATGCCGTCTAAATTTACCTTTTTAAGGCAGTTTACATCGTACATATTGAAGCCGCCCGTCAAATCGCTGATTTTAACTCCCGTAACCAATTTGGCATAAATATTTGCAAAATAGGAAATCAAAAGCCTTTTCATACTCCAGTTTATTATTCTTATCCCGCCGTTATATCTTGAACCGACAATCATTCCGCACTTTTTATCGTTCATAAAGTTAATAAAACCGGTAATTTCATCCGGATTATGGGAAAAATCGCAATCCATCGTAATAACATAATCGAAGCCCCCGTCTATGGCAAACTTAAATGCCGCAACATAAGCCGTCCCAAGACCCAATTTCTTTTCCCTTGAAATAAGAAACAGATTCCCTCCCCTGACCCCCCCCTCGTGCTGAGGGAAACGCTTTTGGTTGCCGAAGGTAAACCCCTTTATGATTTCCTGAGTTCCGTCCCGCGAATTATCGTCTATTATTACAAGGCTAATCGTAACATTCAGCCCCCTGACCGCTTCATTCTCATTTAGATTTAGAACGGATTCTATCATCCTTCCCACATTTTCTCTTTCGTTATATGTCGGTATTGCCACAAGTATTTTCATATCTTTAATTTAAATTTAAGATTAAGATTAAAACATCCTTTTTTTAATATGCCTTATAGCCCTTTTTGCGTTAAAATCTTTCATTAAATACAGATAATAAACCCTAACCGGTCTAAATTTGATGTATATATCCAGCCTGCCGATTTTTTTTATAGATTTAAAATCCTTCTTATATGTCCGCATCGGATTTATCATATATTTATTATCCATTATAAAGATGGCATTCTTTCCGTTTATTTTGTTTAAATTTTGCCACAGGTCGTATTGATTTAAAAACCCCGATATATTATAAATATTCACCGCCGGTTTATAGCCCCCGTAATATACAAGTTCATCCGCAATAGCATAATGATGCGTTAAAACAAAAAGCGGATGATAAGCCGCCTCATATCCTTTATAAACAATACCGATATACCTTGCCCCTTTCCCCCACCCAAAAAGGTCGTTTGTTATGTCGGCCGTTTTGGGTTTTCCGGGTATATGGGGAATTAATGAAAATATCCAGCGTCTTTTAAGGTTTTTTTCCTTATCGATATACCTTATTATTTTTCCTATCGGTATCGAATTATAGTATATCTGGTTGTATAATACAAAACTTAAGAAAAAACCGGAAAATATCGCAAAATACACATATGATTTGGCGGCCTTCAATTTTAATTTTTCCCACAGTCTCATTTGGCTTCCGCTTTTACTTATCCTATCCGCAACATACCCCATAATGGGAAACGCGGACATATAACCTATGTCCGGCCAGTGAACTAGTATTCTATGGGAATATCCGTTTATAATAAAAAAAACCAGAACAGGAAGCGATAAGCAGACGGAATATAAAAAACCATCGGCAATATCCGCATAGGATTCTGCCTTCAGGTTATCAATAAAGGGGTCTGATTTGAAATCAGACCCCTTTATATTCCTGCCGAACCATTGCGAAATAAATTTTAGGGAATAAACGAATGTCCCGATTAAAAACAAATAGATGAACGGCGTAACCACTAAAAATTGCCCCAGCCACCCCTGCATAAATAAAGATATTCCGGGTTTCGGGTGCGAAAACCCGTGCGAGAGCTGAAATTTAAAGGACATAAAATTATGGACAAGATTCCAATAGATTACGGGCGAAAAAACAAGAAGGGCGGCGGCAAGAGCCAGATACGGATAAAAAGTTTTTAAAACGGCTCTATTTTTTTTAGAAACTAATAAATATAATAGAACGGAAGGCGGAATTAAAGCGGCGGTATATTTGCTTAAAAATGCAAGACCTAAAAACAAACCGGTAAGCATCCATAAAATCAGATTATTACGAAAAAAGAGGTCTGATTTCAAATCAGACCTCTTTTTTACATTATTCGAGCTGCCTTTAACGGCTTTATAAAATAATATCAGGAAACACAGGTAGAAAAACAGCAGGGATGCGTCGGGCAGCATCATAACTGATAGGGCGGTGCTAAATATTACCGCCGATAAAAAAAACAAAAAGGCAAAAAAAGACGCCCTTTTATTTTTAAAGAGCAAGTGCGATAGGTGGTATATTAAAAAGCCGTCGAAAAACGAAAAAATAACCGCGCCAAGCCTGACATTAAGCTCGCTTTTTCCAAAAAGCCCCGTAAAAAAATAAATAACATAGCCGACGAACGGGGCGTCATCAAGATAACCCGGGGACGGTTTCAGCGACCAAACGAAATAGTGGGCTTCGTCATTGCCTAAGTTTAAAGTGGAGGCAAGGTGCAGATGAACGATAAATGCAAGTATAGATAATAAAACTAAATAAAATTCGTACCTGTACCTGTCGTAATATGTATTAAAATAATCCAAAATTTTGTCTATTGCGCTTTCCAATGCGTAAGGCTTCCATTACATAATTAAACCGCTCGCTTAATTCCAAAGACGCATCCACGGTTATAAAGCAAAAACCCCGGGTTTCCGTATGGTTTTTAAGTGATGATGAGTCTTGAGGCTCCGGCTCCTCAAATGCCTTTTTCTGGTTCAGATAAACCGAAACACCTGCTTCCGAATACTCTTTTTCTAATTTCCTTTCCCCGCCTCCGGTTTCCTTTTTTAAGTCCTTGACGGCATTTTTATTTGCCAAATGTTCGGCTGCCTGCCTGTCTTCAAGCCTTTTTAATATAACATGCTCTTTATCTTCATATATTTTAGAGTATATAACGACAAAATTACAGTCTTTTTTTTCAAAATAGCTAATAAATTTTTCCCTGTGCTCTTTTTTTAAAAAGGTTGCGTCGAATATTACGCTTTTACCCTCGTTAAACCGCTGTGCCCCCTCCTGAAACATATTGTCGTAAACCGTTTCGCTTGCCTTCCTGCCGTATTTGAATATTTTATCCGTAAAACCGAACATTTCCTGTCTTAATCTATCCGACTTTATGTTTTTGGCATAAAAATAGCTTGCCAACAAATCGGAAAGGTTAGTCTTTCCGCTGCCTGACAAACCGATATTAAGAATAACAACCGGTTTTTTAAAAAACTTGATATAAAACAGGGCTAAATTTAAATGTTTCAGTCCTCCGCATGTCCTGCCTGAAAGAAGGTCGATTTTGGTTCTTACGACAGACCTGTATGCCTTAAAAAAAGGGATTATAAAAGGTTCGTATTTTTCATACTTTTCTATATCTTTTTTATAGTTAAAAAATCCCTTATAATAATCAAAAAATAGGGCGGATTCGTAAAAATAACCGCGGAACTCGAAATCCATGAGCAGGAACGCAATATCTAAATATAAATCCTGATTTCTAAACTTCTCGTTAAACTCCACGCAGTCCATTAAACATACGCCTTTAATCCTTTCCCTGCCGATGACGGCAATATGCTCCATTCTTAAGTCGCCGTGAAGGTCTCTAATGAAGCCGTTTTTGATTCTTAAATTAACAAACTCGTTAAACATTTCCGATTGCAAAAACTCATTGTAAAACTTTTCCATATAGTTCAAAATATCAAAAAAACTTTTTATATTTACCTGTCCCTTTATATCGCCTTTAAAACTATTAAGAAGTTTCCTTACGGCTAAAAAGTTATCGTCCCAGTTCTCCTTATAAACCTCTGTTTTACCAAAACCGCTTATCCTTTTTGAAGAGTTTGCGCTTTTATGAAATAGATAAATTCTTTTGGCAACCTTTTTTAAAACATCCAATTTATTAAATTTATAATTTTTACCGCCATTTTTATTAAACGAATCCAATATATTATTTAAAAACCTTTCGTCCGCCGCATATCTCATTCTTACAAAAACATCTTTTAAGAGCCCGCCTTGAAAGCCGATAAAATAACCGCCCCTATTTTGCCTTAATTCCTGCAAATCTATATAAATGCCTGAGCAAGCCCTTCTGTTCAAAGAAAGCTCGTGCCTTGCAAAAAATTTTCTTTTTTCTAAGGACGAATAATCGACAAATCCAAAATTAACGGTTTTTTTTTGCTTATAGACAAATTTTGGCGTTATAAAAACGCGTGATATATGGGTTTGGATAATGCGGATTAAGTTTGAAGAGATTTTTTCATGTTTAGATATAGCGTTAATAATTTTTTGGGTTTCCTCGGTTTCCTCGGGGTTAGTTCTTAGCATTACCCCTCCATACCTGCTTCCTCTGCCATTTGTTTAAGTTTTTTTAACGCCTTAACCTCTATCTGCCTGATGCGCTCTTTGGTGAGATTAAAAATTAACCCTATCTCGTTAAGCGTTCTCGGCTTTTCATAGTTAAGCCCGTATCTTAATATTATAACCTTTCTTTCTATATCGCCAAGCATGAAAAGCCATTTGTTTAAGAGTTTTAATGTTTCTATTTTATCGAGCATATCAAAAGAGGATGTGCCTTCCTCGTCTTCTTTTATAACATTTGCAAGGGCTAAATTTTGTTCGCCGTCCTGATTTTGATTTTGCGGAAAGGAAGAATCTAAAGAATAAACGTTGCCGATAAAACCTAAAATTTTTTCGAGTTTTTTCTCCTCTATTCCCATGTGTTTTGCAATTTCGCCGATATTCGGCTCTCTTTCCAGTTCGCCCGTCATCTCTTTCGCCGCCCTCGAATATTTAAAAAGGTTTTCGGAAATGTGTATGGGAAGCCTTATAAGCCTGCCGGAATTTAATATGCCCCTTTCGATAGACTGCCTTATCCACCATATAGCATAGGTTGAGAATCTGAAGCCTTTTTTAGGAATAAATTTATCTACGGCCTTCATAAGTCCGATATTTCCTTCCATAATTAAATCGTCGAACGAAAGCCCTCTCCCGAGAAATTTTTTTGCCACATTGATAACAAGTCCAAGGTTAGATTTAATCATTAAATCTCTGGCTTCCTTGTCTCCTTCCTGAACTTTTAAGGCGAGATTATACTCCTCTTCCTTTGTTAAAAGAGGGTTTTTTTTAAGATACTTTAAGTATTGACGGGATATAACATTATCATACGACCGGGGTATGGAGACTTTTTCGCTGTTTGCTAAAACTGCAGGCGGCTCGAAATCTTTATTAATTTTTGTTCTCGGCATTATAAATATAAGATAAAAGATTATAATTATTTATAATAATACAAATATAATAAAGAAAACCTTATATGGAAGAACGCTCAGGATTTAAAACCGTCCTTGCCTATAAGTCTAACAAAATTTGCAGGGGCAATATTATTAGAATACATTTTACCATTTTTTTTTTCTATTACAAAGATATTTTGTGAACCGCTCATTTCAAGGGGCATAACCATTATGCCGCCCTCGCTTAACTGGGCGAAAAGCGCCTCTGGAACATCGGGGGAACAGGCGGTAACAATGATTCTATCGTAAGGGGCATATTCTTTAAACCCGATAGTCCCGTCTCCGATAATAAATGTCACATTATGAATGTTAAGTTTTCCAAGAATATCCCTCGCCTTTAAAGACAGATCCCTTATCCGTTCTATAGTAAAAACACTCATGCAAAGCGTGGACAAAATAGCCGCCTGATAGCCCGAACCCGTTCCTATTTCAAGAATTTTATGGTTTTTATTTAAGCGAAGGGACTGCGTCATTAAAGCGACGGTATAAATGCCGGATATTGTTTGATTATGGCCTATGGGAAGCGGCGCGCCGGTATAACTTAATTCTTTTAACGATTCCTCGACAAACTTTTCTCTCGGAACGGTTCTTAGCGCATAGAGCACATTTTTATCGGTAATTCCTTTCGAAACAAGAGCCTGCTCGGTAGCCCCGTCTGCGGAGTTTTTAAAATTTACCATAAAGTTATGCCCTTAAATCCGGCAATAAGATTCATTAAGCCCTCTTTCTGTTCAGGATTTAATATTATAAAGAAAATCGATATTTTTTAATCTTTCCATTGCTTTATAATTTGTCATATCGAGGTGTATGGGCGTAACGGAGATAAGCCCGTTATGGACGGCCTCGTAATCGCTTCCCTCCACATCTTCGAACCTGATATTTTTACCCCAAATCCAGTAATATTTTCTTCCGCGGGGGTCTATCTTTTCGACGACAAAGTCCTCGAAATAACGCTTCCCCTGCCTCGTAACAAGATATTCGAAGCTGTTTTGTTTATTTATTATCGTTTGAGGAATATTTACATTGAGCAGGGTATATTCAGGTAAAGAATGCTTATGAACGGCGGAGGCAAGATTGGAAACAAATTCTGCCGCCTTTTGGAACGATAATTCAAGATTGTCTTCGAGAGAGGGGTCTTTCGGCAGATACCCGCCGCCCTTATTTACAACCAATGAAACGGCTATCGACTTTATTCCCATAATAGCTCCCTCCATTGCCGCGGACACGGTTCCGGAGTAAATGACATCGTCGCAAATATTACCGCCGTAATTTATACCGGATATGATTAAATCGGGCTTGGACTTTAAAACGGAATGAACGGCAATATTAACGGCATCCGTGGGCGTGCCGTCAACCGAAAATATGTCCGGTTTGATTTCATTAACCCTTAACGGCCTATCGATAGTTAAAGAATGGGAACTTGCGCTTCTTTCTCTATCGGGAGCGACAATTACGACATCGGCAAACTTTTTAAGCTCTTCGAATAAAATATTTATACCTGTTGCGTAAACCCCGTCATCATTTGAAAGAAGAATATTCATTACTATTTTTTTCTCGATAACAAAAGGGACTTAACAGAATTAAGTTCATTATGAATATTTTTTATAAGCTTGATATTATCGTCTTTTTGAGATGATTTTGCCTTTATCGCTTTTTTTGCCCCTTCTATCGTAAATTTTTTATTATACAAATAATCCTTTATCAGCAAAAGCTTATCGATATCGGATTTTAAATAAAGCCTGTGAGAACTTTTAGATTTATACGGCTTTAAGAAATTGAATTCTGTTTCCCAGTATCTTATGACATAAGGCTCAATTTCTATTATTTTTGCAACTTCCCCGATTTTATAATAAAGCTTCTCATCCACCGGATCCATTTTTATATTTTTTATTTATTTTCGATTTCAAGACGACCGAGGACTTAAACTTTAGCACCTTTCTTTCGCTGATATAAATAGGTTCGCCTGTTTGGGGATTCCGTCCCTTTCTTCGCTTTTTTTCTTTGATGAGAAAACTTCCAAAACCGGTTAATTTAACCTGTCCGTCTATTTCCGCTTCCGATTTTATAAAATCAAAAAAAGAGTTTACATAGGTTAAAGATTCGGCGGAGGTCAAGCCAACCTTACTGCGAATCTTATTTGTTAAGTCGGATTTAGTTAAAGACATTTATTATTAAGGTCCTCGTTTATTAAGGTCTAATCAGGGTTAAATTTAATAGGGCTTTAAAAATTTTAATTGGATGTTATTTCTTTAACCAAACCGGAAAACGCGGCCGGATCGGTTAACGCAATTTCAGCCAAAACCTTTCTGTTTAAATTAATCCCTTTCTTATTAAGCGCATTAATAAATTTTGAATAAGATATCTCGTTTGCCCTGCATGCGGCGTTAATCCTAACTATCCATAACCCTCTGAACTGCCTTTTTTTGACTTTTCTATCTCTATAAGCGTAATTAAGCCCCTTTAAGACAGTTTCCTGTGCCGATTTAAAAAGCCTGCTTCTTGCGCCGTAATAACCTTTCGCAAGCTTTAAAACCTTTTTATGCCTTTTTTTTGTTAAAATCCCTCTTTTTACCCTTGACATTATTTAACTCCTTTTATTATAAATAAGGAACAAGCCTTTTGATATTCATAGCGTCAACCGAATTAACGACGGCGCTTTTCTTAAGTTTATTTTTTCTTTTCCGAGCCTTTGAAGTCAATATATGACTTTTGTTCGCCTTATAATGAACCACCTTTCCGTTAGCCGTAATCTTAAACCTCTTCTTTGCTCCCCTGTTGGTCTTAATCTTTATTTTAGCCATTTTAGAACCCCTTAAAATAATAAATAACGATAACTGTATAGTTTACTATGCTTTATAATAATATATTTTGCGATAAACAGGCTTATTGCGCCTTTTTTGCTTTAACCGGAACGATTACCGTGCTAAATGTTCTTTTAACATCCGGCTTAATCGGGAATTCGGGGATGCCGAATTCTTTAATATCTTCTATGACCCTTAATATTACCTTAATTCCTAAATCGGTATGCACAAGTTCTCTGCCTTTAAATGTAACGGCTAACTTTACTTTGTTTCCTTCTTTAAGAAAGTTAATTATATTTTTTAGTTTAAACCTGTAATCATGCTCATCGGTATTAGGTCTAAACTTAACCTCTTTTATGTGGATAACAACCTGTTTTTTCTTGGCTTCCTGAAGTTTTTTGTTTTGCTCGTATCTAAATTTGCCGTAATCCATTATCCTGCAAACAGGAGGCGCGGCATCTTTGGACATTTCAACCAGGTCTAAAGACTTTTCTTTTGCAAGTTTAATAGCGGCAAATAAAGACATTATCCCAACCTGCCTGCCTTCTTCGTCTATAACCCTGACTTCTTTTGCCCTGATGCCTTCGTTAATATCTGTCTTAGTATTTTTTTGTATGCGAATCTCTCCTTTATTCATTAAATTATAGTTTTAAAATTATTGCATAATTCACGCTTAGTGTCAAGAAAATTTAGCATACCGTTATGCCATTTTCGCATATTTACTTTGCGGATAATCCTGCCGCAAAATATTTTTATAATAATTTTCCGTCTTTTTATCGTTTAAGTTTTTATAGCATACCGTTAAATAATATAAAGTCTTTGGAATAATGGGCATCCCGGGGTACTGCTTAAGGACAGCCTTAAACATATAAGCGGCCGGTTTCCAAAGGCTTGCGTTAAAATAGTAAAGCCCCGTAAAAAAAGTGTTTTCGGATAAGTCTATATTTATTGTTTTAATATATTTAAGAGCCGTTTTAGAATATTTCGAATAAGGATATTTCGATACCAATTCTTCGAACATAAGCTTGGCATGCTTTAAGGGACTCTGCGTTCTCCCTGCCGCCTCTTTCCTTTTATAATATGACATGGCAGCATAATACATTGCAAAAGGGGTATATTTAGAGCTGGGGTGGAGGCGGATAAAATCCATATAAGCCCCCTGCGCCTCTATGAACTTTCCCCCAAGATAATAGGCATCGCCGAGCTTTAACTCCGCTTCTTGCGTATTGCGATATGTGGGATAGTTTTCGATAAGGGCTTTAAAGTTTTTAGCCGCACTGGAATAATCATGTTTACCTGCATAAAAAAGGGCTTTTTTGTAATAAACATCGGGAGGCAGGATATGTTTTTTGACATTTTTAGCGCATCCGGTTAAAAGGATAAGCGATGCCATAAATACTGTTATTGTCATTATGGTTATAACCGATAACCGATATATTTTACTTTTCATATTACTCCCCGTTAAAATCGTTCATATAAAATACCGTGCTGCCTTTTGAAACCGCCACTTTTATTTTAACATTATAAAGATAATCGTCAACGACTATTTTTAAAGGAACCCTGACTCCGCCCTTTGGAATATAATGTTTAAAATAGATAGTCTCGAGCATCTTTTTATGTTTTACGACGGTAATTTTCTCGATAAGGTATTTTCTGTTGACATAAATATAATAACTATTATGATGACCGTGACGACCGCCGTGTTTTTTATGATATTCGAAAAAGAATCCGCTGTCCGTATTATAAAAAACATCGGAATTCTTGATTTTATAAAGGCTGTTTAAATTTAAAAAAATTCTAAACGCCTGAAAAAGTTTTTCATACAAAAGTCTTTTTCCTTGATATTTTTTCCCTGAATCAAGAAAAAAGACTTTATCTTTGCCCTTGATTATTTTAGCATAAAAAAGCGGAGTACCATACATATCAAGGATAGTAAACTTTATATATTTGTTCTTGATGTATTTATAAAGCCCTGCTTCTTCAAATGGAAAATACCCGTCGTTTGCCGTTATTACAAATCTTCCGGACATTCCTTTAAAATTTTCATAATTCTTTGCAAGCCCCGTTAAAACCTCTTTTTCAGTTTTGTATGGAGTGTTAACGGGTTTTTTAAACTTTTCGGTTTTTTTAATGTAATAGCCGCATCCGCTAAAACCTAAAGATGAAAAAATTAAAATAGTAAGAATAGCGGATATAGTTATATATTTCAACTTTAAAGATTCCAAAATTTTATTAATTTAATTTTTATAAATATCCACTTTTTCATCTATTACCAATACCTCCGGCGCGTTAATGTTTCCTTTGGTAATATCCAAAAACTCAACGCGCGCCTGCTCAAAATTGTCGATATTATAAAGCTTAAAACTCTCCCTTTTAAGCAAGAACTCTCTTATTAAACCCTCGACCTCAGGCATCCCCGAACCCGACCTTCCGTATATCTTTATCATATTGTTTTGGTAAGCATAAAATCATTAGACAGGGATTTTAGAAGGCAATAAATCTTTCAACATCTTTTCTAAGATTTTTTCGATTTCGTTAAATTTTGAAATATCGGTTGAGCCGCCCTGCGCAAAGTCTCTCTTCCCGCCGCCCTTTCCGCCGACCTGCCCGTTTAAAAGTTTAACTATTTTGGATGCGTCTATACCGCCTTCGGTGGAGCAGATATAAATTAATCTCTCTTTATTAATTAAAGAAATAAAAATCACGGCGCTGTCTCCCGCGGGAAACCCCGCCCTCGATTTTAATATGTTAATCAATTCCTTAAGATCGTCCTGGGATAAATCTTCGAATTTAGAAATTAAACAGGAGGCAGAGCCGATGTTTTTAAATTCCCTGACAAGCCTTTCTGATTCAAAGGTGTTTAGTTTTAACTTAATATCGCTGTTCTCCTTTTTTAGATATTCGTAATCATAATAAAGATTGATTATTTTATTATACGCATCGGGTTTTGAAGCGCCCAGCAATGAGGCGATATTATTCAGGTTGTCCTCTTCGATATATAATTGATTTAAATAGTTGTAGCCTGTAACCGCTTCAATCCTTCTTATGCCGGAAGCAACGGAAGACTCGCGCATGATCTTAAAAAATCCTATTTCTCCCGTTCTTGATACATGCGTTCCCCCGCAAAACTCCTTTGAAACATCCCCCATCGAAACAACCCTGACCGTATCCTCGTATTTCTCGTCGAAAAAATGAAGCGCTCCTGCATTAAGCGCGGATTTGACATCAAGCTCTTCAACTTTGACCTCTAAATCGGAAAAAATATATTCATTCGTCAGAGATTCCACCTTACGCAATTCATCGTCAGAAATAGGCTTTGCCTGCGTAAAATCGAACCTCAATCTTTCCGAATCCACGGACGAACCCTGTTGAACGACA
>JAJYQZ010000292.1 GCA_021794335.1 bacterium | reverse complement strand
TTTCAGATAGTCGCAATTACCGACAGCATAGTAAGGGCGGCTATTTATTTATCGTTCGGACTTATAACTATAAAAGTCTTAAAATTTTCCGGCTTATTAATACCTTCTTTGCTTATCGGTTTATTTTTCGGAAACAAGATGCATTTTAAAATAAATCAAAAAACTTTTTACTATTCCGTATTGATAATTTTATCTTTAGCCGCCATAGGTTTAATAATACATTCGCTTTAATTTTTTAGTCCGCTTTTTCACTTTTAGCTAACTTTTATAAACCGCTCCGTAATAAATTTCTTCCAATATATTATTTATAGAAGTTCCTATTATCTTTTGAAAAAATGGTTTTTTAATCCCCAATCTTAAGGCTTTATCGGGATTTGCATTAACGGTTTTGCATAATTCTTCAAGCGCATCGTCAAATCCGGACACATTATCAATTAATTTTAATGCGATGGATTTTTTTGAAGAAAACAGTTCTCCCGTCGCTATTTTAAGGACTTCGTCCTTTGGAATTTTCCTTCCGTCCGAAACTATTTCGATAAAACGATCGTAAATTTCTGCCTGAAGTTCGCTTATGCTTTCCCTTTCCTCTTCGGTATAATTTCTGGTAAAAAGCCACATATCTTTTCTGCTGCCTTTTTTAACCACTTCATAGCCTATTCCTATTTTTTCTAATATTTCTTTAAGCACGGGTTTAACGCTGATAACGCCTATTGAACCTATTAAGGCGGTTGCCGGAGCATATAATTTTTCTAAGGCGCATGCTATCATATAGCCTCCCGAAGCTGCAACCTCAAGATATCCGTATATTACCTTGCCTTTATCCCTGAGCCTTTTTATCGCTAAAAACAGCAGTTCGGAGTGAATGGCGCTGCCTCCCGGACTGTCGATAACAAACATTACTCCTTTGACGGATTTCATTCTCTCAATTTTTTTTAAAAGCTTAATATAAGGCAAAACGCTTTGCGCGGTTATAGCTCCTGAAAAACGAATTATCGCCGCTTTATTTCTATTAAATATCGTCATAATTTTATTCGCTCCAATTCTTAAATTTTTTTCATTATATTACAGATTTTGCATATAAGCAACAATGCATGAAATAGCAATTTTTGGGTATATTTTAAAAATTTAACTTTTAAGTTAAAGTGGAATATAATAAATAAAGGCGAATAATTATGAAAGAATTTTATCCTATCGCTATATCGGCGGTATATATAGTGCATCTGCTTTACGCGCTTGTAATCGTAATCGGTTTTTTTCTTATAATTGCGGGTTTTTTTGCGCGCTGGAAATGGATAAGAAATTATACCTTCAGGTTAATTCATCTTTTAATGATAGGAATCGTAGCATTTGAATCCGTATTTAATATCGAATGTCCGCTGACATGGCTTGAATATAAACTGATGTCTTTAGACCGTATGGAGCACAGCTCTATGCCTTTTATTGCGGGAATGGTGAATAAAGTTTTATATTACAATTTCCCGATATGGATGTTTAACGCAATATATATCGCATTCGGAATAACCGTCATTGTCGTTTGGTTTGCAATACCTCCGGTTCGACACAAAAAATAAAATTTTTTATTTAACGAGTTTTTCTTTCATCTCTTCTACATCTCTTACTATCACCTTCCACCACCAGTTAAAAACCGCAATTTTATCGTTTAATTCTTTTACTTTATTTTCGATATAAGTTTCATTTCCGGAATTTTCAAAAAGTTTTTTTATTTCTCCGTCATAACCGTCTATTTCTTCAAGATATTCTTTAATATTGTCTATTTCTATCAGTAAACTTTGTATAGTATCTTGAAATTCTTCGTTAATTTTATCGCTCTGCATAATTGCGCCTCCATTAATTCAGCTAAACCATTCCTTATGCTTTATTGCTGTTTTATATAATGAAAGTATATTTATTTTACAACGTTATAACTGGGGCCAAGCTGTAAAAATCTGACCGCTGTCAACATACAAATATATAAAAATACCGACCGTTATCAAAACAGATGAGAAAAAAACTATTTTGCTGAAATTAAAAGAGCCTGCCGAAGTCTCACAATCGCAGGTTGCACCGTCGGCGCCTTCGTTGATATCCAACGCTTGTTTTCTTTGAAAAGATATTTTCGGCATCACGTAAATAAAGAAAAAAGATAAAAGAATGCCGATAATATTTAACACCAAAAAATAGTTCCTATAAGGCGCAATTGCCCCAAGAAAAGAGGCGGCGGATCCCAAAACTCCGCCTGTGCTTGCGCCTACGCCAAGTATGCTAAAAACTAAAGGCCCCCAACAGCAAACTCCGCCTAAAATTGCAAAAATTCCGGCTGAAAAAGAGGTTGCGCTTGAGCTTACTCCGTTAATTTTATCGGATAAATTTTTTGTTTTCATAATATACCGCCTCTAAATAGCAAGTTAATCAAAGTATTATACTCATGCTAAGTAATTTATTTTATGTAGCGCGCGCTGTAATGAAACATAGCGTTTGATGCGCCGTCTATTGCCTTTATAAAGGTTTGCGGAGCTATGTTCCCTTTAAACTTCACTATAGCCTCTTGATTTTGCATATTAATCTTGACATTTTTAACTCCCTTAATTTTATATAACGCATTTTGAATATTCGTTATGCAAAAAGTATCCCCGCACACAAGCCCGTAAACCTTAAACCTATCGGTATGAACATTATTTGTACTGTTAAAACCTGTAAGCGTTAAGTTCTTTGAATCGTAATTCGTGTGATAAACAAACGCAGATGCAGTTAATACTAATGCAGTTAAAATCAAAATAGCTAAAATACTTCCGGTAAATTTTTTCGCATTTAAATAGTTTTTCATAAAAACCTCCATTTTTAATTTATTAAATTTTATAATTTTTTTCATTGCCGAATATTTATATTTTACACCTTATACTTAGGTATAATGTCAAGTTTTTTTTTGCAGCCGGTTGAATTTTTTATGAAAAGGAAATCGAAATTGCTAAAAAAAGAAGAAATATTTTAATCGTGCAGTTTAAATATTATCTAACTTTTACAAACTGATGACTGTTTCTCCGCAGCTAAAACATAAAGTTAAAGGTTATATATAAATTTCTATTGCGGGATTAAGATATTCCGCCGATACTATTCCGCTGATACTTGAAAAAGCGTCAAATTATGGTAGCATTAAAATTAAGATAAAGTATATATAATTTAATAAAGAACTCAAAATTGGAAAATCAAATAAATATTTCCGGAGCCGGACCTGCAGGTTTAACGGCGGCAATAGTCCTGGCACAACACGGATATAAGCCTACGGTTTATGAAATGTCGCCGGATGTCGGACATAGGATGAACGGCGATTTTCAAGGCTTGGAAAATTGGAGCGGGGATAAAGACATAGTTGCGTTTCTTAGGGAATTAGGAATAGATATTAATTTTTTATGTATTCCTTACTATGAAGGCGATATATACGCTCCAAAAATGGCTCCGCTTAGAATAAAGTCCGAAAGGCCTGTTTTTTATCTTGTAAAAAGAGGCGGCGCCGGCGGTTCTTTTGATGCGGGACTCAAAAAGCAAGCCGTTTGTCTGGGAGTCGAAATAGTTTTTAACCGCCGCATCGAATCTTTCAAAGAAAAAACTATAATAGCCGAAGGTCCAAAACGGGCGGATTTTATAGCGGCGGGCATAACATTCGATACCGGAACGAAGGACTGCGCGGCCGTGATTTTTAACGATGAAATTGCGCCTAAGGGTTATGTATATCTCCTTATAAATAAAGGTTTCGGTACAATGGCTTCGGTTATTTATAAAGATTTTAAAAATACAAAAAAATATTTTAAAAATTTGCTTAATTTTTTCCAAAATGAAAAATATATCGATATTCGAAACGAAAAAAGATTCGGCGGATTCGGAAATTTTTTCATTAGAAATACCAACGCCTTCGATAAAAAAATATATATAGGCGAATCGGCCGGCTTTCAAGATTACCTCTGGGGGTTCGGGTTAAGATATGCGGTTTTATCCGGATATCTGGCCGCTATGAGTATAATCGGAGGCTCGGATTACGATTACCTCTGGAAAAAAGAGATTAAACCGATGCTGGAAACATCGCTCGTAAACAGGTATCTGATAGAAAAATTCGGAAACTTCGGGTATAGATACTTAGCAAAAAAATTTGCCGAAGGCGACCCGTGTAATTTTCTTAATAGAAATTATAAGCCGTCTTTCTTAAAAAGCTTAATTTTACCTTTTGCAAAAAGCAGGCATAAAAGCTATGAAAATGTATAATTTTTCGGTAAAAACCGGCAAAAGAAGCGAATTGATAAATATTACAAAAACAATAGAAGATTATATTTTTTTAGATAATTTGGCGCCTAAAAATAATAATTACCGCCACGCCGAAGGAAATTCCGACGCGCACATAAAAGCAGCGATAATAGGCAATTAAAGGATATTGCCTTATTCCGGCAATAAGCCGAATCTCGAAAGATGGGAAGGGATTTTCCTCTGCGAATTCGACGGACCCAGACAGAGAAATATTAACTTAATTTTAATTTAAAACTAATCAACAGCATTCGGACGGCGCTGTACCGCCGCAATCGCATGAAGGCTTGCCTCCGGTCAGCATCCCGTTTATTATGCCGCTCGCGCATCCGACGCCGGAATTTACGGCTATAGCCCCGTATTTGCAGTTAAGAGCGCAGGCGCCGCATTCCATGCATAAATCTTTATCGGCAACGACGACTTTTTTGTTTTTAAGCTTAAATACTTCGTGCGGGCATACGTCTATGCATACTAAGCAGTTAGTGCATTTTTCGGCAAAAAATTTAAGGCTCGATACATTCTTGAGATATTTCATATAACCGCCAATTTATGAAGTTTATAAATTATCAGCAAAACAATAGATATAACGGTAGATATTAAATAAACCGGCAGGGCTGTTTTCAATTCTTTTTTTACGCCGCTCATATTTGTAAATGTAGTAGAACCGGTAAATTGCAATGCCAAATACGAGCTTGCCATGGGAAAGAAAAGAATTGCCGAGCTAAAAATTAAAATATTTTTTAGCTCGGGTGAATTAAACAGGAAAATTACAAGGACGGTTAATAACATTCCGGTTATCCAGCCCTTTAATGCAAATGAACGAAAAGGTATGAAAGGAAGGGCGGCGGGAGTTACAAACGAACCCGCTGTAATGCTCGCAAGACCAAGCAACAGAAAAGGCTCTCCGTAAACCCATGCACTTTTAAATAAAATGCCCGTCGGCTGAATGCCGAAAAACACAAGGATAATAACCGCAAAAATAATAAATTTATTCATTGCCGGAATAACTTCCCTCGGCGTTAAAATAAGCCTGTCAAACATTGAAAATTTAATTTTCCTCATTTCCTGAGTTTTTCTCCTGCCTGCATTTAAATAAGCTTTAATGTCTTTTGCATACACGGGACCAAAATAGACTTTAAACTCCGTCCGTTTAAAAACGGAATCGGCATTAACGCCGACCGCTCCAAGCTGGGGAATTATTATCCGCCGGTGATTTAAAAAATTTCCAAGTTTAACTAGTCCTATCCGCTTAACAAGCTCTTCGGTGCCGAAGGTTCCTTTTCCGGCGGCGCACCATACGTTTATACCTTTAGTATCCAATACCAATATCCATGCGCTTAAACCGCTTAGAGCTTTTCTAAGAACGTCGAAACTTAATTTATAATTTGCGCTTGCAAATACCTCGGAATTCGCATCCGGTTCGCCTACCGCATACAGCCCCGGCTCAATCTTATATTTCATCCTGAACGAATTGCTTATCCTGCATTTTATGGAGCCTGCATAATCCGGCCTTGACCAGTCCGAAGAAACCCTGTTAACCTTTTCTATTTGCTCCGGCTTTTTACAAAACTCTAAAATATTTATATTTTCATTGATCATATTTATAAAATTATCCCTTTTTAAATTTTATTTTTATGTTTCACGTGAAACAATAGATTAAAATAATTATCGTAAAAATCTATTAATTAAAACACTAAAGAATAAAACGCGTCCAAAGTTTTTTGGTTATTAATCTCGCTTAGATATTGCGGTATCGTAAAAAAAGGAATGTCGAATTTTTGCTTTATCGATTCAAGGTAAGTTTCCTGCATTTTCTTCCTGCCGTTAAAAAAAGCGTCGTTAAAATTTCCGCCGAGAATATAATTGACGACCAGAAAGGACGTATTAATTCCAGCCGCTTTTAAATCGTCGTATGCCCTTTTGGCTTCCTCTATAGGGCTGTATTCAGGATAAAGACAGAGCGAAAATAGAGTTTTATTAGTATCTTTAAGTATTTTAACGAATTCTTCGAGCCTTGCATCTTTCCTGTCCATTTTGGCATATTCCAAACTTATATATAAAAGACGCAAAGCATGACCTGTGGGAGCGGCATCGAAAATTATAACGTCGTAATCTTTATATTCAAAAAAGAAACTGCTGAATTTTTTAAAAACCGCAACCTCTTCGGTACAGGGGGAGTTTAATTCCTCTTCTAAAACCATAAGCGATTTTTCGTTGCCGGAATAAGATTTAAAATATTCGACCGTGTTTTTCTTATATTCGTCTAAAGCCGAATCCGGAGAAATTTTTGCAAAATATAAATTATCGTCAACTTCGGATTTGACCGGAACTTCGCCTATATTTTTTAACTCGGTTATTTTTGTTATATGCCCGGAATAATCTGCGGAAACCACTAATGTTTTCATTCTTCTGCCGGCAAAATATTTCCCGAACAAAAGGGAAGACACTGTTTTGCCCGTCCCGCCTTTGCCTGTGAAAAACAGGTAAAACGGCGTTTTTTTAGGCGTTATATTTCGTAGAAGTTCATTGTTTTTTTGTTTAATATCGATTTCATTCATTAAAACGATTCTATCTTCGTCGGAATTTTCAATTAAACTTGAAAAAAAGACGACCAGCGACCTTAATCCCTTTACCTCGTTCTTTTTTAAATTTATCTCAATAGTTTTAAAACCCATTAAATATAACTGTTTTAAGATTTTTCTCTGGTCTGCAATAATTTCTTTAAACTCTTTTTTGCGGAACAGCTCGTCCGGTAAAATGCCGTTAACTATAATTTCTATATTTGTTACGCCGAATTTTTTGACTTCTTCCGTTGAATTTTTAATTTCCAGCAAATCCAGTTCTTTAGGACGCATTACAAATACGAACGTCGTAATCTCGGGGTCTTTTATTCCATTTAGGGCGGTTTTATACTGTTCGTAATATCCGTCTAAATTTACTACGGGCCCCATGCATGTCTGTCCTGCTCCTTTTTTGACTTCGTCGATATAAACCGTCCATTCCATAGGCAGTTCAAGGAGCCTTAAGGTATGAGCGGAAGGAGCCGTATCGAATATAATAATATCGTAATCTTTCTTAAGAAAAAGCTCGGTAAAACCGTTGAAAAAAGCTATTTCCGAGGTACATGGCGATTTAAACTCTTCCTCGATAGAATTTAAAACTTCTTCCGGCAGAAACTCTGCGCTGTCGCCGAGAACTTTCTGCTTATACTTTATAACCTCGGCATCCGTATCCATTTCTAACGCATAAAGATTTTCAAATCCTTCAATCTTTTTTTCGGCGCTTCCTATTTTTTGCTCAAAAATATCGCTCAGGTTGGAAGCCGGGTCGGTCGAAACAATCAATGTTTTTTTTCCTTCGAGCGCAAATCTCACGCCAAATGCCGACGACACCGTCGTCTTACCGACGCCTCCTTTGCCGTGAAAAAAATAATAATGCATTTTATCCTCCGATATATCTTAAGAACGGTTTAATTTAAGATGATAAAGATGAAATAAAGCTATAAACCTCTTTTTCTTCGGGATATCTACCGTATGTTACGACTTTTCCGTTTAAGATGCAGACCGGAAGCGCCGTCTTCCCTTCATTTTGCATCAAAAGTTTAACCGAAGGATTTTCAAGAAATTTCTTCGGCTCCTGCGATATCGTCTGCCTTTTTATTTCGATATACCCGCCGAAATCCGATTTTAATTTGTCGATTAAATTCCTGACTTTTATAAGTTTTTCGTCCGGATTCGGACCGCAGACGCCTGTAGAACAACAGAGAGCCGGATCATAAATCTCAAAGATTATTTTATCCATGATTAATTCATACCTCCTTTTTTAAAATTAATAAATTAAATATATATTTATACTGTGCAAATTTTATCGTCGCCGCATTCAACGCTTTTAATTTCTTTTAATTTATCTATCCCGAATAAATCTTTATAAAGATTTTCTATTTCTTTAAATGCTTCCTTGTTAAGCGAATAATAAACCCACTTGCCCGATTTTCTTCCCTCTATTAATCCGGCTTTTTTTAAAACCGACAAATGATGCGAAACTAACGTCTGGTCTAATCCAAGCGCTTTATAGATAACGCATACGCATTTCTCTCCGTTTTTTAGTGCGGAAATTATTTTAAATTTGCTTTCTTCGCCGAGCAGTTTAAAAAATTTGTTAAGCGTTAACTCTTTATTTGTCATATGTTTTTATAAAGTTAAAAGTTAAATTGAGGATATAAATTTATTATATGAATTTATATTCATATAATAATTATAAAACTTAGAATATAAGTTGTCAATTAAAAATAAATCTTTAAAAATAAATTTTTTTACGGATTAAGAAATTTTGTTTATTATTTTTATTTTTGATAATATATAATATATATAAATTAATTAACTTTGTTCTTTTTTTATGCAAACACAATTTATAATATATGAATAAAATATGGCTTTTGCAAAAACTAAGAATATTTGAAAGTATTCCATCAAAAGATATAGAAAATATAGATAAACTATCTAAAATGGAATATTATAAGAAAAACGACAATATATATTTAGATGAACCTTCATTTAGTTCTATTTATGTTTTAAAAGAAGGAAACGTTAAAATAACTTTATCTAACGAAGACGGAAAAGAATATATAGTTGAAATTCTTAAACCAGGTGAAATTTTTGGCAATTTCGGCGACTATATCTTTAGCAGTCCGGCAAGACTCGATTTTTTAGATGCAGAAAATGCATACGCTTTGACGGATTCTTTGGTTTGTAAATTCAAAAAAGATGATTTCGATAAAATACTTGCCATTTATCCGGATATTAGTAATAAAATTTTAAAATTAATAGGTTTGCGATTCAAATATATTTCAACGAAAATTATATCTTTGGCATATAAAAGTTTAGATGTCAGAATTGCCGAGGTCTTAATTTACCTTGCAAATAATTTTGGAATTAAAGAAATGACCGAAAAATCAGCGCTTGAAACAAAACAGCCCATGCAAATTAAATTTAAATTAACTCACGAAGAAATTTCAAATTTGGCGGGAGCATCAAGGCAGAGAACGACGATTATACTGGATAAATTAAAATATCTTGGAATTATAGATTTTTATAAAAAAAAACTTATTATAAAAGATTTAAATAAATTAAAAGAAATATCCGGTCATTTTTGATAAATTATTAATTTAATTTTGTATGTTCTTTCCATAAAATATATTTACTATCTAAATCTTGTTTTAGCGCTTCTGAAATTAAAGTTTTAATAATTTTAGGCAGCCGCTTAATCTTCAAAAATGCCTTAAAAAATCTAACATAATGAGATTCCGGTTCAACAACTAACCATGCCTTTAGATATTTAGCTTCCTTAACTAACGGGCGGTCATAAATTAGTTTAGCGGTTTGAAACGGCTTCAGGCGCGTGTCAAAATACTGCTTTTTTAAATTTAAACTAACGCTCCAGCCGATTATATAACTTTCAACCGTTTTTTGAAAAACTTTTTTTTCTAAATTTTCTTGACCTATGTACAAAATAACCTTAGGCGTCGTATAAGTAGGAAAATCATGTCCGACTCCTGAATTTTTTAAACTTAAAATTGCCTGAACATTACCGGAATTAATATGAATCTTTTTAAAGCGAATAATTACGGCTTTCAATACAAAATTTTTATTATAAATGCTTTTAAATGCCATTGACCCTTGCGGATTATGGCAAACCTCGCAAGAAATTCCTTTTTTTGCATAAATACTTCGTTTCCATTCGTTGTAGGTATTTTCAAACAATTTTCCATCAAGCCTTCTTTGATCATGTCCAAATTGATGGCATTTTATACAAAAATACGAATGATTGAACGCATTAGACGGAACAAAACCTCCATGCGCAATGTTTCCTTCTTTTATATATTTTTTAATGCCTGGTCCAAATCTATGGTAATACCTTACATGGCAGGTTGCACAGCTTACGCTTAAAGCACCTTTGCCGACAGGTATTTTTAGCATGTTTAAAGCTGAAATCATCGCTTTTTGCTCTTTCGTCGCCCCTTTTAAAATAATTTTTTTCGCATTATTAAGCCCTTTATATTTTCCATATTTCACATAATATTCGGCTATTGGAGAATGGCAGCTTAAACAGCTTTCTACCCATGGTTTCCAGTGTTTTGACGTCATTTCTTTTAATAAAAGCTGTGCAACTACACCGGCATCCATTGAATGGGCCATTCTTGAACTCTTCCATTCTTCGTATTGATCGTAATGGCATGCCATGCAAGATTTAGGTGAAAGGGATTTTTGAATCTTTGGCCATTGATGAGGGGGCATCCCCTCATCAATGGGTGTTTTCCAGTAAATGTTTAAGAATTTGCGAATGTCTTTATTGCGGGCAAGTTTTTTTAAATATAAATATTTTTTATAAAAATTTTGATTTCTTGGATAAACTTTTGCAGAAACATAAAAAGCAGAAATCGTTAAAAAAATAATAAATGCAAAAAGTAGCGGAATTAAAATTATCGGCGTATAAAGCGGTATCTTTTCTGAACCCTTAAATCTGAAAATATCTGTAATACTATGAATAACTTGTAACGATTTATATTTTTTATGCTTCACAAAACCGAATCCTCGTTAAAATAAACAAACCGGCGCAGATTAAAAAAAGATTAACAATTAATAATCTGCGCCGGCAATAATAGACTTTCTTTTATTTCATTCCGCTGCCGTTCCCGCAGGGATTTTTCATTTTGCCGCAAGCATTTTTCATTGAGCTTTTTTTCTTCCCGCAGGCATTTGACATCTTCTTCCCGCAGGCATTTGACATACCGGCGCTACTTGCATTAGCGTTTCCAATCGCTGTTAATCCGAACGTCATAAATGCGGCCGCAGCCAGGATAATTAATCTTTTCATAAATACCTCCAGTTTAGTTAATTAATCGTTATTTTTGGCATACATATAAGTTTTATTTATTTTATATATAAGATATTTTAGAAACATACAAAAATAAAGGCAGCCTGCCTGCTTTATGAACCTCATCCAAATCTGCCGGATGTTTTACCGCAAGCGATCGCTTCGTTAAGTTCTACTTTCTTCGCAATAACAATATCCTTGGCATTACAGGATGGGCATTTTATTTCTTTCTTTGCCTTAAATAATTTTAGATAAAATTCAGAAAGCTTGCTTTGATAAACTTCAAAATTATTGCCGCATTTTTGGCATTTATACTGATAAATAGGCATTTTTAAACCTCCTGACTTAAATTGATTTATAATAATTTATATTATAACTATAATAAATTTAAAAAAATGTCTCTTACGTGACAGGATTTTTTTTAAATAATTTGTAATATGAATAATAATATATCATTATATTGTAATGTTTAAAAATAAAAAATAATAAAGGAGATTATGCTTATGTTTAAAATTAATTTTTTTTTAATAGCCGCTTCGATTCTTATTTTAGGTTTTAGCTCGGTTTCCGCGTTCGCCGGACAAAATTCTAACTACGGCGGGTTTTATAGAAACTATAATAAACCCGTAAAGATAGTCGCCGGTGTCAATATGCCCGGACAACAGTTAGGAATTTCCATGTTAAATGCTGAACATGCAATAAGGTACCTTAAATCGGAAGGCAAAAAATATTCTATACAGATAGTTTTTTACGGACCCGTCGTAAAGTTTTTAACCGTTTCACATACGGAACACAATCGTTTACTTAATTTTCTTAGAAGCAAAGGCGTAAGCTTCAGGATCAGCGGAAACGCCTTAATGTTAAACGGCGTAAATCCCAAAAATATACCGCATTTTATAAAAATAATTCCTAGCGGAACGTTACAAATTTTCAAAAAAATTAAAGAAGGTTATACATTTTTAATTGCAATGTAATTTTAAAAATAAGGAGGTGACTTTTATGAAAAAAAACTACAAAATTCCATTATTTTATGAAATTTCAGCTGAAGAATTTACCGGCTTAATTATGGAATGTCATGAAATAAAAAATTCTTGCTGTTCTTGTAAATCTTGCAAGTAAACAGATTAGCTTCAACTCATTCATTCAGCCTTCATTTTTTCGATGTGCAGGATTATAAGAAGGCTGAATGAATGAGTTAATAGGTTTTAATTAATATTAATGATATAGTGAAAAATAGGAGATGTTGATTATGATTAGAAGAAATTATCCCTTTTTATTGCTGCTTTTACTAATTTTTATAAGTTTCGGCATTTCACAATCAAGTTTTGCAATGATGAAAAATCCATGCGGAAACAATATGCCAACAGGTCATAACGCGGCAATGGCAGGAAAAAAAAGCACTTTAATGAATAAGCTTATAAATAGATCTACTTTAATGAAGATACACAGGTTGATACCGTTTGAACAGCCTTACATTCATGCAATATTGATTATGCCCTTCTTTTATAAGACATATCCAGGCGCACATCTGATATTTATGAATAGTAAAATTTTAAAACTAAACTCTAATCAAATAAAACAGGAAGCTATGATAGTAAAAAAAGTACTAAAGGAAAGTGTCCCTTTATTAAATACTTTAAATAAATCAAGAAAAATGTTTTATATGGAAGTCTTGAAAAACAATCCAAGTAAAAGCAAATTAATAAAATACGAAAAGATATTTGAAAATACAGAAAAAATACTTGGAGAAAAAATTATTAGCGCACACATTGATGCTATTCGGATACTGACAGCGCAGCAAAAAAATCGTTTACGCAAAATGTTAATTAATTGGCCTGTTGTCAATGTGTCATACCCGGTATATCCATAAAATAATAAAAGGAGGTGAATTGAATTGAAAAGCATATATGAAATACCGTTATTTAAAGAAATTTCAGCGGAAGAATTTAATCGCATCATTATGAAAAGCTTTGGAGATGCAAATTCATGCCGCACTTGCAGAGCTTGTTTTTAAATTTAAAAATTTAAATTTGCCTATAAAATCAACGCCTTTTAATAAGGCGTTGATTTTAATTTGTGCGGAGGCAAACTAAGTTTCGCACTGGCAAAAAGAATTGAAAATTTTAAAATCTGTAGTATTATTTAATCATGGATGCTTATAACAATAAAAAAACAGACAATGAATTTTACGTGCAATGGCATTTTATAGATTCCTGCAATTTAAGATGCAAACATTGCTATCAAAACGGATACGACAATAAAAACATCGATTTCGATATTCTTAACGCTATATTTAAAAAATTAGACGAAGCAATGGCTAAATGGAACATGAAATGCTATGTTTCTCTGACCGGCGGAGAGCCTTTTTTAAAACCGGAAGGACTTTTTTATTTAATGGATTTAATCGAAAATTCGGATAATTTTAAAAATATCGCCGTTCTTACAAATGGTACGCTAATAACTAATGAGTTAATAGAAAAGTTGAAAGTTTATAAGAAATTATCTGAAGTTCAGGTATCTCTTGACGGACACGATGAAAAAACGCATGATGCAATCAGAGGAGAGGGGACGTTTTTAAAAACGGTAAGTGCGGTTGCAATGCTAAAAAATTCAGGGATAAAAACGGTTTTGATGTTTACGCTTCATAAAAAAAACACTGCATCAGCCTCTAAAATGCCGGAATTGGCAGCTTCACTTAATATAGACGCTTTAACGGTAGAAAGAATGACTACTATGAACGATAAGGAAAAAGAAGAATTTTTCATAGAAGCGGATGAATTAAGAAAAATATATACCGACGTTTACGAAAAATCAAAAATTGAATTTAAAAATAGAAATACTAAACTTTCGACGTCGCGTCCGTTATGGAACCTGATAGACGAAAATACCGGCGGTTATTGCCCTATAGGTTTATCTTCCCTATGTATAATGCATGACGGCACTCTGCTTCCGTGCAGAAGGCTTTATCTTCCTCTTGGAAATATTTTAACGGAAGGACTATTTAAGGTATGGTATAACTCCGATATTTTATGGAATTTAAGGAAAAGGGGCGGAAAAAACGAATGCGCAGGTTGCCCTCATTCCGATAGATGCGGCGGATGCAAAGCCATAAGCTATTATTATAATCACGATTTAAATTCAAAAGACCCTCAGTGCTGGATATAAAAATATCATTTTAAAGGAATAACGGAATGCTTAAACTTTCAGATAAAGTGTCGATAAAACAAGACGAAACGAACTATATTTTTTTTGATAATTCAACCGGAGATATTTATAAGCTTAATGAAATATCTTATAAAATTCTATCCTTATGCGACGGACATACAACGAACGAAGACATATTGTTAACGATAACGCAGGAATTTAACGTAACGGAGCAGGAAGCGAAAAAAGACTTTAAAGCCTTGATTCAAAAGCTTTTAAGCAAAAAATATATTTATAATAACGAATAACAAAAGGAGGTGACTTTTATGAAAAAGGTGTATGATGCACCGCTATTTGCAGAAATTCCTGCAGAAGAATTTTATTCATTAATTAACAAAGATTACGGCTTAAAGGATTCTTGCTATTCCTGAAAGGAGTGCAAATAAGCGCAGTTTGCGTTTGATTAAAAATTCCCTGACCGTCCTACCATTTATTTCAAAAAACGGTTAGGGAATTTTTTTTTATTTTTTAAAATTTTTTGACATTTCATAATAAATTAATTTGACATTTTTATATTACTGATATAAAATACAGACTGGTTGGTATGTTTGTATTACCGCCTTAAAATAAAACCTATTATCATTCATTAAAAGGAGGATTTATTATGTCGAAAGCAAAAGCTTTAGTAATTATCTTATCGGGCGGAAACGATTCCGCAAAAGTTAAAGTAGGGCTTAATTTTGCATGGAGAACAAAAAACGGCGGGGCATTTGAAGACGTGAAACTCGTATTTTTTGGTCCCGGAGAAGAATTTATCGCAAAAACGGACGACAAAGAAATACTTGAAGCGTATGAACAGGTTCTGGCCAATAATATCGTTCCTCAGGCGTGCGTTGCCATAGCCGAAGGATACGGGATCGCCCCTATTTTAACAAGCAAGAAAATGGAACTAGTTCATGCAGGACAGGCAATAGCCGGATTTATGGCAGACGGATACCAGCAGATAACTTTTTAGTTTATTTTTATGTATAATCCGCATATAATTATATAATTATAATATGTGTAAATGCAGTTAATTTATAAATTTATAATTAAATATTTCAATTAAATTAATGCGGATTAGACATTTTTAGGAAATTAGAATTGCTTAAAAGAGAAGAAATAATAGATGCCGCATACAGCCTTCTTTTAGAAAAAGGCTATGAAGGAATGGGCATTCAAGATATATTAGATAAAATCAATGCTACAAAGGGATGTGTTTATTATCACTTTAAATCAAAAAGGGATATTGCCGCCGCCGTAATAGAAGAAGTTATTAAACCGGCTTATGCTGATAACTGGAGCGGCGTAAGCAATGCCGAAAATCCGATTTCCGCAATTATACAAGTCATCGACGATATTTATAATAAAAACGGAAAAAGATTGGCAAAAAACGGCTGTCCGGTAGGCAATTTAATGCTTGAACTGTCCGCAAAAGACGAGATTTTAGCTGAATATATAAACAAAATAATAGATTTATGGCGGAGTTATATAGAAAAAGCATTAGAACAAGCGGTATCGAAAAAAATAATAGATAAAAATATTGACGTTAAAAGCGTTGCAAGTTTCATTATAGGCTCGTTCGAAGGATGCATTATGCTTTCTAAGTCTTCTCAAAGCGAAGAATTATTAAAAGACTGTTTTCATAATCTTAAAAGTTATTTACTTAATTTATGATTATAATAGATAATCGATTAAATAAGCTTTATTCAATTTCGTATTTGCCCGGCTTATAACCCGCATCTTCTATAGCCGCTTTTATAGAATCCGCGGAAACGTCGTCGTTTGCCTCGATATAAGATTTATTTTCCTTCAATGAAGTCTTTACGTCTGCTACGCCGTTTACGTTTTTTACGAATTTATTAACCCTTGCTACGCAATGCTCGCAAGTCATACCGCCGACCTCTATGTTTATTTTTTTCATTTTTAATCACCTTTTTGAGTTAAATAACGATAATTTGCCAGCCCTCGTTTATCAGCTTTCCAACATCCGGATGTCCATCGAACTCCGATAAAAACTGAATATTTTTTGCGGACAAGCTTTCTTTAACCTCCTTCCTTGCCGAACAAAAGCCGCATGCTTTATACATAATGCCCATTTCGGTTATTTCTTTAAAAAGTTTATTTAAAAAATCGAATTTAGAAGTTTCGTTTGAAATAATATCAAGCCACTTTGTGCCGTTGCCGTCAAAAATAAGCGTTATTTCATTTCCTGATAATTTAATCTCTTTGGAATAAATCATAGCATGCCTAATTTTTGCGACTGACTCCTCTTGCGCCGGTCCTTCTAAAACTATAATAGCTATTTTCGCCATTTTAAACTCCCAAGATTTTTAAATAATTTTAAATATATAATTAAATTAATTAATTCAACGATACTGTACTCAAGACAGATCTAATAATTCCGAAGCCTCTTCTTTAGTAGGAATGCCCACGAAAGCAAGTTTTCCGTCAATTAAAGTGGAAGGAACGCTCCTTATATATAATTCGATAGAAAACCTCCTGCCTTCAGGCTCCGAAACGTCTAACGACCTGTAGTTAAAATCCTTTCTCTCCTCCGCTAATCTTTTCCAGGCGTTATCCGCCGGAACACATTCCTCGCACCATTTTGAAACAAGAAGTATTACGTCGTGTTTTTTGTTTTCCATAAAAAATATTTGTAATATTTACAGGATTACTGGCTTGAACACCTCATGCACTGAATCTGCTCTTTTATTATTTTTTCCCTGTACTTTTCTACAGCTTCTTTTCCCGTCAGCAGAGTTTTTAATTCGTTTATGTCCGAAGCTTTTACTTTACTTACCCAGGCATCGGTATAAGGAGATAAATTTAATAAGAGAGGATCTTGCAGCAGCGCTTCGTTTACTTCAATTATTTCGCCGGATACAGGAGAGGGAATAGGGCCTACCCATTTTCCGCTTTCTATCGTAGCGGTATTTCCTCTTTTTTGAACTATGCTGCCTACTTTTTTAAAAGTAACATGCAGTATCTTTCCCGCCTGCGTCTGTGCAACGTCCGTCATGCCGAGCATAACGATATTATCGCCTAACGGTTTTGCCCACGTATCTTTTTCTACGTCGTAATATAAATCTTCGGGAAGTTCGCAGCCCTGTACTTCAGCCATTTTTTTAACCCCTGTTAATATTAATTTTAATAAATTATTTTTTATTATATCACAATTTATCGGGTCGGTAAAAATGAATTAAAATTTAAATAAATAAAATTTAATTTAATTACCTTGAAATTAGTATTGATAGAATATAATCTTTGATGTATCATTAGCTATATAAACTATTTATATTATAGTCGTACGTTGCAAATAAATTAGCGAAAGATAAACTTATTTCGCCGCAACGGATACTTTAAAAACTTATAACGCGGGGATATTATAATGGAAACTTCTTCAATCGACCCTATTACCGCCTTAAAAAGCGACCATGAAATCGTTAGAAGCGTATTGAATAATCTTGAAGAATATTTAAAAAAAATAGGCAAGGTATCTTCCGAAGGGCTGAGAAGCAACTTAATCAACCAGCTTAACGAAATCACCGCTTTTATCGATAAAGACTTAGAAGTTCATTTTAAAAAAGAAGAGGACGGACTGTTTCCCGTTCTCGGCAAATATATCGGAACGGAAACCGGCCCTATTCACGTAATGCTGATAGAACATAAGCAGAGCAGAGAAATTTCCTCCGAATTTAAATCTAAAATTAAAAGCTATCAAAGCACTAAAGAATTTAATTCGATTTTGAAGGACGGATTTGCATTTTTTAAACTTTTATCCGAACACATCGATAAAGAAGAACAGATATTGTTCAATATGGCGGATATGCAATTATCGCAAGAGGAAAAACATGAAATAATGCAAAAATTTCGCAATATTTCGTCTGTTTCACGTGAAACATAAACACAACTATTGTTTTTGCATATTATGCATAATATATAAGTTAAATTATTTGAATTATGAACCATAATTATTCAAAAGTTTTATTTGCCGATAGCGTTTACGATTATTTATTAACTTACGGTATTTTACCTTTAGATAATAAAAACAATATTGAAAATTTAAAAGAAAAAATCGATAAAATTTATTTATATTACGAAGAGCTTTTAGAATGGAATAAAAAGATAAATTTAACAGCCGTTACCGAAATCGACGGTTTTATTAAAAGGCATGTTATAGACAGCGCATATTTATTTAAAATTTTAAACTCGGCGGTAAGGCGAGAATATACTGCCGGAGGTTATATATTAGATATAGGTTCGGGAGCCGGTTTTCCCGGAATGATTATCGATATATTAATACCCGATTTAAAAATTATTTCAGTGGAATCCGTACTAAAAAAGTGCAATTTTCAAAAAGCGGCTGCAAGAAAATTGGGTCTTAACAATTTTAAATGTTTAAATATTAATATTTTTAATTATAAAGATTATGACCAAGTAACAGCCATAGTTACGCGCGCGGCTTTTAACGCCGCAGAAATTATCCGTTTAATAGAAAATTTGGATTTGAAAAACGGTACGGATATATATTTATTTCTATCAAAAACCGAAGAAGTTAAAAATATAGGGTCTTTTAAATATAAATCAAAAAAAGCCGTTTTGGACAGAACCCTTTATTATAAAACCGATTATATTGACGGCTTAAAAGATAATTTCAGGCTGATAGCAAAATTTAAAATAATCGATAAGTAAATAGAAAATGACTATAGGACAGTTAGCCAAAGAGGCCGGTTTAAACGTGCAGACGGTAAGATACTACGAACGCATAGGATTAATAGAAAAACCTGCTACTAACGAAGCCGGCTACAGGATATATCCGGTAAAAGCCGTGGAAGTTTTGCGTTTTATAAAACATGCTAAAGAAATAGGGTTTTCGTTAAAACAGATATCGGAAATTTTTTCGATAGACAACGACAAAAATAATACCTGCTCCAGAGTTAAAAAGCTGGCCCAGGAAAAGGTTGCGGAAATCGATAAAAGAGTTTATTCATTAAACCTTATACGCAAAGAGCTTCTAAAACTTATATCCCAATGCGAAGCAAAAAAAACGGACAAAGGCGATTGCCCAATGCTTAACGTTTTAAAATTTCAACGATAAATAAATTTTTGTAATATTATTAAAATAAATATTGATAAAAAATATAATTTATCTTAATTTAATATTGTTATTTCTATGGACGATACAAGATTTAAAGAAATTTTAAGGGACTGCGGTTTATCTGCTAAAGGAATAGATGAACTTAACGAGATACTATTACAAAGCAGGATAGAGCTTCTTAATGCAGTAATTAACTTTGACAATGACGATATAAATAATCTCGTCAGAATAAAATCATGCATGAAAAATTCGGCAAGTGAAATATCGGATATATTTTATAATCGTATTGCGCCAATTGACGGATTAAAAGAAAAGTTAGCAATTAACGCAGATCTTTTGGAACAATTAAAGCTAAATAATGCAGATTATCTAAGGGCTTTTTTTGATATGAACTATGATGAAAATTATTTTAAAGATACTATAGCCGTTGGGTTGGCACATAGCATCATAGGCATTTCTCCCTCTATGTATATTGTTATATACGGTTATTACGCAAATCTCATTGCATCGTTTGCGTTAAAATGCTGTCAAAAAATCGGCCTTGGTTTAGTAGATACGCTTAAAACAATAAACTCTATTCAAAAAAAAATAACTGTCGATACAACATTTGCTATAGAAACATATTACAAAAAATCTCTGGATGATAGTTATAAAGCGGACCAAAGAACGCTCGGTATGCTTATGTCTATTGCAGAATATAAAGATATAGATACCGGCAACCATATTGCAAGGGTTTCAAGTTATTCAAAAATTATAGCTAAAAATATAGGTTTAGATAGTCTTCATCAAGAACGGATATTTTATTCAAGCCCTATGCACGATATAGGAAAGGTTGGAATCCCTGATAATATCATATTGAAGCCCGGTAAACTTACCGATTCCGAATACGCGGTAATGAAAACGCATTGTAATATTGGGTACGACATATTAAAAGACTCAAATTCTCCTATTTTGAAAGACGGCGCAATAATTGCCGTTTCTCATCACGAAAATTTTGACGGAAGTGGATATCCTTTCGGGCTAAAAGGTGAAAAAATTCCTATAGAAGGTAGAATTTGCAGGGTATCGGATGTATTTGACGCACTTGTTAATAAAAGGTGTTATAAACCAGCCTTATCTGTAGAAAATACAATAGGAATTATGGAAAAAGAGATGCAGCAGGGGAAATGTTTTGACCCTGATTGCTTCAATGCTTTTTTAAAAGGATTGGATGAAATTATAGATATTAAAAATAATATAGATAAAGATTTGTATTTAAACGGAGCATAAGTCATTAAACGCCTGTAATTTTTTTTATTTCTTCGTCTGTAAATATATTTTTGTCAAACCTCGCGGTATGCGTCTTAACGTCTGTTTTTAGTGTTTTTAGCGTAGCATTTTTAGAAGCTTTATTGTCTTCAATCTCTTTGATGGCTTTGCTTAAAACCCTTGTCATAGATATGTTATTTATTACGGCAGCCGTTTTCATTGCAGACTTAAGAATATCTATTGCTTTATTTGCATTTTTTGCAACCTCGTTTTCTGCTTGTTCTATCATAAAGCATATATTTCTCTGCTGAATATAATACATTACTTCTTTATCGGTGCCGTAAACTTGGCTATTGCCGTTAACGTATTCTACAATTAATTCTTTTTGGGGCGTTTTAATTATATTAGAAACAGCTTCAACTCTTTCTAAATTATATATTAAATTTATCTCCGCAAGTCTAAATCTACCGGGTTTATGTTCAGGAATTGTCATTTCTATTAAAAATATAGAAGTATTTGCAGTATCAATATTGCCTATAAGAAACGGGGTTGAGGACAGATCAATTTCCGTCAGCATAGGATATATGCCTGAGATACGATTTATTTTTACATTTTTTACCAAATTAATATTTAAATAAACTTCAAAAATTTCATTATTATCTAAATATTTGTTGTTTGTCAAGAGATTTGACCCCCATCCGCATTTAAATTTGACCCCCCCCATTTTCCTCTTGAACAAAAATAATTTTCACCTCCTTTTTTAGTCTTAAAGTTTAATTTCAACGCCGATTTAAAATTCCCTAAAACGCCGACCAAAAATTCCGTTTTTCACCGATTATAAATTTAATTTTTGCATTTTGCACATAAACAAATTTTAAATACTTCCTGTTTTT